>JAWXBP010000514.1 GCA_034440135.1 Planctomycetia bacterium | reverse complement strand
TGCCAGTTCGGCCTCACTCCAGGCAAACTCCCCGCTGCTCGGCGGGCGGAAATCGGTGTGCAGACTTCGGCCGCCCCACGAGGTCTTGATGATGAGCACCGGCTCGTTCAGCCGCCTCTCCATCGTGAGGCCGAAGGTGAACTCCGGCCCGATCTTGTCCTCCGGGGCGCCGAACCCTGCCGTCAGTTTGCCCTTCTTCTCGGTCAAATCCGTGTAGGCGTCGCCGAGGCAGCCGATGGAGGAGATCCAAACCTTGTCGCAGACTCTGGGCGTACCGTCGCTGGCGCGCATTTCCTCGAGCAGTGCTGCAGTCTTCGGATCGCTGGCCAGAGAGTCGAAGGTCGAGATGCTGGCGTGCCCTTGCATGTTCGACTGTCCGGCGAGGATGAACACCTTGAGAGGCTTTTTGCCTTCGCCCGAACGATCATCTTGGCGCTGACCTTCCACCGGCTTCTCGTCCGCGAGGGCCTGTCCCCAGCACGCTAGCGCCACGACTGCCCAGAAAACAAACGATTGTGTCGCTGACCGAAGCTTCATATGGACCTCTGTTGCCGAACTTTGTCCAAGGAGTTTTCCGCCGATCACCTGTTGGCCGCAGCAGTGCCGCCTCGCGCAAATGCGATTGACGCTCGCACGCCGAATCCTAGCTGGCGGCTGCTAGGCTGTCACGCGATTTTCGGCGTGATCGGCGGGCTTCGCCAAGTGCTTTTCGGGCCCGCGCCATGATCTACTCCTGGCCTGGCCAGCGACTCCACCACTGCTGGAAGAGCTTTAGTTGCGCCTTGGCAAAGTGCTTTTGACTGGGTGAGAGCTGATCGGATTCATTGAAGTTCAGTTCGTAGTCCGCGTCGCCGAGCAGCACGAACAGATACTTGAAGTACAGCACCAGGTCCGGCCCTTCGTCGAAACGCGCCAACTCGGCGATGGCGTCTTCCAGTTCCAGCGCCAATCGCCGCGCTTCGACGTCGCCGGCCGCGGCCCGTCTGCAAAGCGCGATCAGATGCAGCACTTCGCGCGGCAGGCAATTGCCGATTCCCGTGATCGCACCGACGGCGCCGCAGCGAATGAAGCCATGACACACTTGCGTATCGACGCCCACCATTAACAACACGTCGCTATCGGCGTGCGTGATGTGCTCGGCGGCGTAGCTCAAAGCATCCGCGCCGCCAAATTCCTTGAAGCCGACGAGATTCGGAAACGCGCGCCGCAGATCGAAGAACAGGTCCGCCTTGGTCTCGAATCCGTAGTAGGGGCTGTTGTAAATCACGGCGGGCAGTTCGGGCGCCGCTGCCAGGATGCCGGCGAAGTGCGCTCGCTGAGCTGCCGGAGAAGTTCCCCGCGACAGCAAACGGGGAATGACCATCAACCCCTGCGCTCCAACGCGCTGCGCGTGAGCGGCGTGCGCGGCGGCGCGCGCGGGACTCTGAGCGCCCGTGCCAACGATGACGGGCACTCCGGCTTCCGTCAGGCGGCGAACACCTTCCTGTCGTTGCTCATCCGTCAGCAGGGGCCAGTCTCCCATCGAGCCGCAGTACACGACTCCGTTCATTCCGGCCGTTATCAGGGCCTGAGCCTTCTTCACCAAGGCTGGATAGTTTGGCGTGTGATCCGCCAAGCACGGGGTCATCAGCGCCGGGACGCACCCCTGGAAAATGACTGATTTCAACGCGAATACTCTCTAATGGTTCTTCGACGGGTAGCCACGTTCGCAAGAACTAAGGCCCATTCGTGGATAGCCCACGCTCTTGGCGAGCGTGGCTACGTGGTTTCTGCAGCGGGTCTACCGAGGGCCGGCCGGCAGGTGCTCAATCAAGTAGCGCGTCATCAGCAGGCGCAGGTGAACCGCGGTCCCTTTTCCTTCGCGTAGGCCGTGATCGCGATTCGGGTAGGCCATGTAGTCGAAGCGTTTGCCCAACTCGATGAGCCGATCGACGAGACCTTCGGTGATTTGCAGGTGCGTGTTGGTTTCTCCGGTGCCATGGACAATCAGCAAATCGCCCCGCAAGCCATCGGCGAAATTGATCGCAGCGGCCTGGCGATAGCCGTCCGGGTTCGCTTCGCGAGTGCCCATGAAGATTTCCTGGAACCAGGCGTTGTAGAGGTCAGGCTGCGGTTTTGGCGCCACCGCGATGCCGACGTGGTACACGTCGGGCTTGCGGAACAGCGCATTCAAGGTGTTCGTGCCGCCGCCGCTCCAACCCCAAATGCCCACGCGCGAAGCATCCACAAAGGATCGCGTCCGAGTCAGCTCCACCACGCCAGCGGCTTGCTCCTCCGTCGACAGCGGGCCGAGACTTCCGAAGACCGCGCGTCGCCAGGCTGCTCCTTTCGGTGCGGGCGTCCCACGGCCGTCAATGGACACCACCAGGTATCCGAAGTCGGCGATCATCCGATGAAACATCGAGTGATTCTGGCCGCCCGTCCAATCGTCGAGAACCGTCTGGCCGTGCGGCTCGCCGTACACAAAGACGAACACTGGATACTTCTTCGTCGAGTCGAAGTCCCGCGGCTTGATCATCCAGGCATCCATCACGACGCCGTTTCCGATATCGAGCTGCAAGAACTCGGTGGGCCGCGTGATCAGCGGACTCACTCGACGGCGACACTCGGCATTGTCCTCCAGGACACGCACCGAGCGATGTTCCGGAAGCTTCACCAGGTCGATCACCGGCGGAGAATCGAACGTCGAATGCGTATGGAACGCCCATTGGCGATCGGGCGAGAAGTCGTATCGGTGCGTCCCCGGCTGGTCTTGCGGCGTGACGCGTTCGGGATCGCTGTTCCCATCCAGTCGAACGCGATAGAGGTAACGCTGCGTGGCGTTCTCCGGCGACGCGAGGAAGTACATCCAGCCGCCGCGCTCATCGACCGGCCCTCGAGTCATGATGTCGCTGGCCTGTTTTGTCAGCAGCGTCTGCTGCTGGCCATCACGGGAAATCACATACGCGTGCCGCCAGCCGTCACGCTCGCTCAGCAGCACGAACGCTTTGCCACCCTGAATCCATTCCAGACCAGCATTGGCCGAGTAACTCGCATCAACCCAGGCCGGATCGGACTCCTCGTACGCCGTGGTCGTTGTCTCGGTCTTTGTGTTCAGGAGTAGAAACGACCGAGAGTCGCGGGAGCGGCTCAACATCTCGACCAGCAGTTCTTCCGAGTTTCCCGCCCAACTGACGTCGTTGAGATAGAACGCGCCCGGATCGGCCGGCAGGTCCACCCAACGTGTCTCTCCGCCGTCCGCAGGGACGACTCCGACTCGCAGCGTCGGAATCGGCGTCCCGACGCGGGCAAATCGTTCTAGCGAGACTTCGGGATACGTCGGATCCGTCGGAAGAACGACAGGTCGTTGTCGAACATGTGAAGCATCAGATTGAACATAGGCAATCTGTTGCCCGTCGGGACTCCATCGCGCCTGAACCGGCTGCCCGTCAGGACTCCATCCGCCAGGAACGCCATTTTCAAGCGTGTCTTGATCCCCAGTCTGTGTCAGTGAAATTGTGCGACTACTGGCCAGGTCGAACACCAAGAGATCGGGCCCGCGCCGAAAGAGAATTCGAGTCCCGTTCGGAGAAAACGTGTTCTCCCAGGACAGCCGGTCGATCTCGGCGGCGATCGCTGTGAGTTCACCCGATTTCGAATCAAACAGCCAGTATCCCGTTTTTTCGTTGGCGGCGACTCGCGCAAGCAACAGGAACTGACTCGAGACGGGCGACGGAACGAATTCCTGAATGACCAGTCGGTCGGACGTGCCCGGAACAACGAGTTGGTCGCCGCCGAGCACGATGGAGCGATTTCCACTCAGCACGTCGTACTGCACAAGCTCCGGCTCGGAACCATCCTCGGGTTTTTCGAGAACCACGTAGCCGGAGCTGTCTCGCAGCCACTGTCCAGAGAACGTCGCAGGCGCAAACTCTCGCTCGTCGTAGATCGCTTTCAACCGCGTCTCGGCCTCGGTCAGAATCTTTGTATGATTGGCGCGGTCATCGGCGACGACGAACACGTTCGCCATCGCCAGCCAGCAGGTCATCAGCGCGGGGATTCGACTCATGGTGGTTCTTATGTTTGTTGGTTGAGGAAAGCATTCTTTTCTATGAGCGGCGTACCGAGTTCACGAGACTTCCACAACTCGTTTGCCAATCACTTCTTCGCGCGGAGCGATCCCCAGCCCCGGCGCAACGCTCGCGGTCATGAAACCGTTCTCGCGTTGAGGAGCGCCGCTCGCGGTACTGACGGTGACGTAGCTGTTGAAGTCGGTGCTGGTGAACCGGAACTCTTCGGGCGTGCTGTGCGCCAGGTGCGCGATCGCCGCCGTGGTGATGTCGCCCCCCCAACTGTCTTCGAGCGTCATCGCGATCCCCATCGCGACGCACAGGTCGCGCACCTGTTTCGTTCTGGTGAGGCCGCCCAGTTTGCTGATCTTCAGATTTACGACGTCCATCGCGAGATCGGCCTTCGCTCGCAGGAGCATGTCGATTCCGTCGACGTTCTCATCGAGGACGAAGGGATGATCCGTGTGCCTGCGCACCGTCAAACACTCTTCGTAAGTCAGACAAGGCTGCTCGATGTAGACATCGATGTCGCGAACGGCGCGGACCACGCGCATCGCTTCGTGCTGCGTCCAGCCGGTATTGGCGTCGGCGACCAGTCGATCCGTCGGTCGCAGAATTTGGCGGACCTGGCGAATGCGTTCGATGTCCTGATCGGGATCGCCGCCGACTTTCAGTTGAAATCTCGTGTAACCTTGATCGCGATACTCGGCGACATTGCCAGCCATCTCATCCGGCTGCTGCTGTGAGATCGCACGATACAGCCGCACGCTCTCACCGAACCGGCCTCCCATCAGCACGCACACCGGCAGCCCCGTGACTTTGCCGAGAATGTCCCAGCACGCGATGTCGATTCCCGATTTAACGTACGGATGACCCTTCAACGCCGCATCCATCCGCTGATTCAGTTTGGAAAGTTCGCGTGGATCGAAGCCGATCAAGTGCGGCCCCAGTTCCCGCAACCCGGCTCGCACCCCTTCGGCATAAGCCGGAAGATAAAACGGGCCCAGCGGACAGACCTCCCCGTAGCCGACGAGTCCGCTTTCGGTCTCCACGCCGACAATCGTGCTGTCGAATACCGACACCGACTTCCCCCCGGACCACTTGTACGAACTTTCGACCAACGGCAGCTCGACACGATGAGCAAAGATTCGGGCGATCTTCACGGAAGGCGTTCCTGCTCTGTGGATGATGGACTGGAAGCATTCTATTATACTGTCCGCGACCATCACGCACATGGCGGTAAGTTCGCTGGGTTACGATCCACACCGAATGCGATCCGCCGCGCTTGTTCGCGGATCGCCAGGAATCAGGGCCTTTCGCCTATTGGTATCACCGCCATCGGTTCCTCGGAGGATGGAGAGGGAGGAACCATGTTGCGGGACGAGGTCGATTGTGCTGCTTCCGATGGAGTTGCTCGCACTCCGTGCGTCGACCGGAGCGATTGAACACGCGGTGGCGATCGGCTCGTTTGCCTTGCGAGACTTTCGACTTCTTTCGCACTTCGTCGAGAACAAGCGGCGCAGCTGGGCAGCCGTGTGGGAAGTTGCCGCAGTCTACGCACACTGATAGACTGACTCTGTCGTAAAGCCTCTCACATGGAGGCCAGCTATTCAGTGGACGTTTAAACTCGGCCCCGGCGACCTGTCCAACTTCACGACTCGAGATACTATTCAACATGCAGTGCTTATTGTAGATGACTCGCTCCTACAACAATCTCGACCGCGCCGAGTAGAAACGAAAGATGTTCCGAATTTGCCCGATCGCTTGTCTGATGTTCATACTGGCCGTTTACACACGACCCATCGCGGGAGAATCGCGTCAACCTCTGGAGTACTGTCCGGCGCCCGTTGACAACCCGCTGAAGGGGCTAGTGCCGTACCAAGCCGACGTGCGGGACAAGTTCCCACACAGCCTGGAGTTTAATTACTTGCCCTACTCGGCGCTGGTGAAAGGTTACGACGATTTCGACTGGAACCCGCTGGAGAAGATGCTCGACAACATCGCCAGCCGCGGGCATCAGGCGGTGTTCCGCATCTACCTCGAGTATCCGAAGAAGACCGGCGCCATCCCCGACTTCCTCATTCAGGACGGACTGAAGATTCACAAGTATGTGAACACGAACACCAAGCCGCTGCCGCCTGCCCAGGAGGAAACCCCCGACTACGAAAACAAGAATCTTCAGCGTTCGATGAAGAACTTCATCGCCGCACTAGGCCAGAAGTATGACGGCGACCCGCGGATCGGGTTCGTTACGGCCGGGTTGCTCGGCGCGTGGGGCGAGTGGCATAACTACCCGAGGGACGATCTCTTCGCCAGCAAAACGGTGCAACTGGAGGTCGTGGAAGCCTACGAAGCGGCATTCAAGGTTACGCCGGTGTTGCTGCGATACCCGGCTGGGAAAGAAGACCATCAGCACGCACAAAACTCCGACCGCAAGTTTGGCTATCATGACGACTCGTTCGCATGGGCGACGCTGCACACCGGAAGGAAAGGTGACGAGTGGTTCTACATGACCGCCCTGAAGGCCGCCGGCCCTGATGCGGAGGCCAAGTGGAAGACGCACCCCATCGGCGGTGAAATCCGCCCTGAGGCGTGGGGGCAAGTGTTCGACGAGCAGCCCGGTAATAAGCAGATCCAGAACATCCTCAAATGCGTGGAAGAGTCGCATGCGACGTGGCTGATGGACAGCGGCATGTTCGAACGGAAACAGCAGGCCGACCGCATCGCGAGGGCGAAAGTAGTGGTGCGTCGGATGGGGTACGAATTCCACGCCTCGGCCGTGACGATCGGCGCGGTGAAGGACGGCAAAGTATCGGTGGCACTCGAGATCGAAAACCGAGGCGTCGCTCCGTTCTACTATGACTGGCGGCCGGAATACGGATTGCTGGCGGATGGGAGCGCGGCGAAGACATTCACGGGGAGCGGGAAGCTGACTGGGCTGCTTCCCGGCGACAATCCGCGGGTATGGTCTGATAACCTGGACCTTTCTGGTGTGAAAGCAGGGTCGTACACCCTCGCAGTGCGATTGCCCAATTCGCTGAAGGGCGGCATTCCGCTGCGTTTTGCCAACACGACACAGGACGCTGACGTGCCCACTTGGCTTTCGCTCGGTGGTATCCGGCTTCAGTAAGTGAAACCGAGATTGCGCGTGATCCACGGTGGGGCCTCCTCTCGCAGAATAGAGTTGGGCCAACGCTGCAATTGGATCAAGTGACGAAGTAGCATCCGTGTCGCCAAACGAGGATCTCACGACCAGCAGTTACTAGCCGAGTCGCCAACAAATGCATGCCGCTTTCTAGGCACGGTCAAAGCCGTTATGGTGGCCCAAGAGAATGTGAACGGCGCAATGCGACCTTTGGCCGGTTCCGACCCGACGAGGCGACAGATGATTTCGCGAACCCGACGCCTCTTGATCTGCTGTTCACTGCTGCTTGGCGCGGCGTCGCTCACGAGTGTTGCGCGATCGACGGATATGGAAACGGTAAGAATTGCCCCGGACGCCAAAAGCTTCATCCTTTATCCGTCCGGCAACCGCTACATTCCCTGGGGCCACAACTACGCCTCGGTGGACATTATGGAAAGGCTGGCCACGGATCCCGACCGTGTCGAGCATGATTTCATCGACATGAAGTCCGCCGGTACCACGGTTGCACGCGTTCATCCCGAAATGCTTCGTATCCTGGACAGTCCCAATAGCGCCGATCCGGAGGCGCTCGACCGATTCAGAATGCTGCTCAAGATCGCAGAAAACGCGGGCATCCATCTCAAGATCACCGGCCTGGCCTGCTACAAGATCAAAGATCGTGCGGCTTGGTATGATTCGATGAATGAGGAGGAACGTTGGAATACACAGGCCTTCTTCTGGGAAACCATCGCTCGCACCTGTAGCGATAGCCCGGCCGTCTTCGCGTATGATCTGGTGAACGAGCCTGCCGCAACGGGCAAGTCCTCCGATGGATGGTATATGGGTCGGATGGGCGAGGTCGAGTTTTGCCAGCGGCTCACCCTCGACCCCGGCAAGCGCGGTGGCGACGAAATCTTCCGAGAATGGACGCAGCGCATGGTCGCCGCCATTCGCAAGCACGACCAGACGCACTTGATCACCATGGGAATGCTTCCGTTTCCTGGCGCCTACAAGAGCGCTAGTGAACAACTCGATTTTGTCTCGCCGCATCTCTATCCGAAGTCAGGCAAGGTCGATGAGGAACTCGCGCTCCTCAAGCGATTTGATTGGGGCAAGCCGATCGTCATCGGCGAAACCTTTCCCTTGAGTTGCAGCGCGGACGACGAGCGCGAGTTCTTGCTCAGAAGCCGCATACTTGCCCACGGCTGGATCAATCGCCTGCCGCACTTGGCGAGTTGAAGAAGACGGGGAAGGCCACGATCGAGAACGCGGTGTGGCTCTCTTGGATAGAGCTGTTTCGAGAGGTTGGTCCACAAATGACCGAAGGAACCGCCCGATAAAGGCGGTTGAGCATCGCGTCGACTGAATCGATCAGCAGTTTCGTAAAGCCGCTGAGCAGCATCGCATTGGCGGGTCGCTCCGACTCCCCGGTACAATTGCCATCGAGTCCGTCGTCGCTGAGTTTGAGTGTAAGTTCAAAGAGCCTCTCGCTTCAATGGCAGCTATTTGAACACGCCCGTCACCAGATGCGACGTCTCGACGCCGGTCAGGCGGGCGTCGAGGCCTTGGAATTTGTAGGTGAAGCGTTCGTGATCGATACCCAGCAGATGCAGGATCGTGGCGTGCAAGTCGCGGACATGGACGGGCTTGTCGACGATGTTGTAACAATAGTCGTCGGTCTCGCCGTACGTTGTGCCCCCTTTGATACCGGCTCCCGCGAGCCAGACGCTGAAGCAGCGTGGATGGTGATCCCGTCCGTAGTCCTCGGGCGTGAGTTTACCTTGGGAATATACGGTGCGACCGAACTCGCCGCCCCAGACAATCAGCGTGTCCTCTAACAAACCGCGCTGTCGCAGATCGTTGATCAGCGCTGCCGAGGGTTGGTCCGTGTCATAGCATTGCCCGGCGATAGCCTTCGGCAGATTGAAGTGTTGATCCCAGCCCATGTGGAAGAGCTGGATGAACCGCACGCCGCGTTCCGCCATCCGCCGCGCCTGCAGGCAATTGTAGGCGTATGTGCCTGGCTTGCTCACTTCCGGGCCGTAGGAGTCCAGAATGTGCTTTGGCTCCTGCGAGATGTCCGCAAGTTCCGGCACTGAGGCCTGCATGCGGAACGCCAATTCATACTGCGCGATGCGCGTGGCAATCTCCGGGTCACCGACGGTGTCATGCTTGATGCGATTGAGCGCGGCAAGCTCGTCCAACATTTCTCGGCGCGCTGCGCGATCGATGCCGTCAGGATCAGACAAGTACGAAACGGGATCGCCGGAGTTACGGAACTTGACCCCTTGATAGCGTGTGGGGAGGAAGCCGGAACCCCACAGCCGATCATACAGCGGCTGATCGTCCCGTCGGCCGGTGCCCTTGGACGTGAGCACGACGTAAGCGGGCAAGTCCTGGTTATCGCTTCCCAGCCCGTACGACAGCCAGGCGCCGATGCTCGGCCGTCCGGCAATTTGCATCCCGGTCTGGAAGAACGTGATCGCGGGGTCGTGATTGATGGCCTCGGTGTACATCGATCGAATCACAGCGAGATCATCCGCAACAGTACCGAGATGCGGCAGCAACTCGCTCAGCCAAATCCCGCTCTGGCCACATTGCCGGAACTTGAACACCGAAGGCGCCACCGGAAATGAGGCTTGTCCGGACGTCATGCCGGTAAGCCGTTGTCCCATGCGAATCGAGTCAGGCAGGTTGAGCCCGCTCAATCCCTCCAACGTCGGCTTGTGGTCGTACAGTTCCATTTGCGACGGGGCGCCGGATTGAAACAGATAGATGACGCGTTTGGCCTTCGGCGGGAAATGCGGCAGTGAGCCAATGCCGAGCGATGGCGTTGCCGTCGCGGCCGAAGATCGCTGTGCTTCCAGCGCGCCGAGTGCGGCCATGCCCAGACCGCATGCCGAGCGGGAAAGAAACGTGCGACGATTCAACCGATCTTGCCAGGCGGACAGCGCCTGGACTTGGCGTGCTGGAAGCATGATGGCGCTCTCGCGAGAGAGAGGTTATTCCTTGGTCACGGTTTCATCGAGATTCAGGATCACGCAGGCGGTCAACGTGTACGCCGCCAACTCCGGAACCGCCACGTCGACGCCGCGCGGGGCAGCGCCATGGGACACAACCTTCTCCGCTTGTTCCGGCTGGGTGCGAAACTTCTCCAGTCGCGCGTTCAATCCTTGAATCAACACCGCGCATTCTTCCGCGCTAGGATCGCGTCCTAGGACGTGACGATATGCCAAGGCGATTCGATGCGACGGTTTGGCGCCGCCTTCGCGAATCATCCGCTCCGCGAGGACGCGCGCCGCTTCGACATAGGTGACGTCATTCAGAAGTGTCAGTGCCTGCAACGGCGTGTTCGTACGTCCCCGCCGTACCGTGCAAAGTTCTCGGCTGGGCATATCGAAGACCATCATGTTGGGCGGCGCGGCCGTCCGCTTCCAGATGGTGTAGAGGCTGCGGCGATACAAGCCATCGTCCGTGGCGTGCTTGTAGTTCCGCAAGTTGCCGTATTCCGTGGTTTCGTTCCAGATGTTTTCCGGTTGGTAGGGATAGACCGACGGTCCGCCCAAATGTTCTTTCAACAGTCCCGCGGCGAATAGTGCATTGTCACGAATCATTTCCGCCGGCAGGCGGAAGCGGGCGCCGCGCGCCAGGAGTCGGTTCTCGGGATCGCGCTCCACAAGTTCCGGCGTGACCTGCGACGACTGCCGGTATGTGGCGCTCATCACGATCGTCTTTTGAAAGGCCTTCAGCTCCCACTTTAGCCGAATCAATTCCGTTGCCAGCCAATCGAGTAACGCTTGATTGCTCGGCTGCTCACCTTGCGCGCCGAGGTTCTCCGTCGTCTTCACGAGTCCCACGCCGAAATAGTTCTCCCAGAGTCGGTTGGCGATCACCCGCGACGTCAACGGATTGTTCTCGTCAACAATCCATTGTGCCAGACCGAGGCGATTCATGGGCGCGCCCGCCGGCGCGGGATGTAGCGCCGCGGGGAGCGCGGCCGTGACGGGCTGGCCATGCTTGTCGTATTGTCCGCGAATCAGGACGTGAGCCGGTCGAGGCTCCGGCATCTCTTCCATGACCATTACCGTCGGAATGGTGGCCACGAATTCATCGCGCGCCTGGCGAGCGGCTTCAAGCGCCGCTTGAGCCATTTGCACCGTGGGAGCATGATGTTCGCGAACATAAGCGCCAATACGCTGGCGCTGTTCATCGCTACGCTGATCGGCGGGACAAGCGACGGCGGCTACCACGTCCTCCGGAATGTCGCGCGCCGTGTGCGGATCGTCGACCCCCGTGAACGATAGCCGAAACCGCCCTAGTTGATGCCCGGGATGCGGCGACTGAAAATCGAGCGTGACGGCAATCGTCGACGGAGTCTTCGGTTCCTGCGCCTTCTCCCAAGCGAAAGTCGCCGTGTGCCCGATTCCGGTCTGAGGATGAATTGCCCAGCCGGTTTGCGCATCCGAGTCGATCGCCTGCTCGATCGCGAACGTCTCTTGGTTAAAATCCGCGCGGGCCGTGGCCAGACGCGCCGGCGTACCATTCAGCGAAACGCGCAGATCCGTCAACACAAAGTTGCCGTTCTCCGAGCGGCCCGGGCCCTTCCCGGGAAGTTCCTCCGTCGGCAGCGATTCCAGGCGCAATCCGGTGATGCGCGGCAGATCCAGCGTAGCGCGCAACACGAACGTGTCGTTGGCGGAAGCCGGGCCGGTGACGAGGATAGATCCGTCGTCTTGTAAGTTGAGCGACGCGCCGCTGGCCGCGAGCACGGCCTCGGGTTGATAGGCGTGCCAGACCTTAGCTGGCGGCGCAGTTGCGAATGCGTGTTCCCAGTCGGCGACGAACTGAGGCAAAAGCTTCTCTTGTTCAACCAGCGCCGCATGGGCGGCCGTAACGTCGGCATCCAGCACCGCCAGCCGCGCCGTCTCGTCCGGGCGCGGCGCCGTGAGGTACGGGCGATGATTGATGGGACGCTCGCCATCCCCCGTGCCGTTTTCCGGCACGTTGTTAAACATGGCAAACAACTGATAGAAATCCTTTTGCGTAAACGGATCGTACTTGTGGTCATGGCAGCGGCAGCAACCGAGACTGAGGCCGAGCCAGACATTGCTCACGGCGTCCACGCGATCGATCACGTTCTCGACGTGCCATTCTTCGGCGATCGAGCCCCCTTCCGTGTTGATGCGATGATTCCGACAGAAGCCCGTGGCGATCCGCTGCTCCAGCGTGGCGTTCGGTCGCAGGTCGCCGGCCAATTGGTCGATCGTGAATTCATCGAAGGGCTGATTGCGGTTAAAAGCGTCGATGACCCAGTCGCGCCAGCGCCATTGATAGCGTTCCCAGTCGGACTGGAAACCGTTGCTGTCAGCGTAGCGTGCTCCGTCGAGCCACCACATCGCCATCCGCTCTCCATAGCGGGGGGACGCCAACAACCGATCGACCACACGTTCGTAGGCGTCGGGACTCGCGTCTTGCAAGAACGCATCCATTTCCGCGGGCGTGGGCGGCAGTCCCGTCAAATCCAAGGACAATCGTCGCAACAGCGTGGGGCGATCCGCTTCGGGCGCGGGTGCGAGTCCCTCCGTTTCCAGTCGGGCCAGGACGTAACGGTCTAGTTCATTGCGCGGCCATGTAGTTGCCCGCACGTCGGGCGGCGCGATGCGCCGCGGCTTGACGAACGACCAATGCTCCGCGTAATCGGCGCCTTGCTCGATCCAAGCGCGCAGGATTTGCTTCTGTTCGTCCGTGAGCACCTTGCGACTGTCGATCGGCGGCATCCGCGAATCGTCATCCGCCGCGTCGATTCTGGCAATCACCTCGCTCGCGCTCGGGTCGCCGGGCACGATCGCCTGGGCGCCACTCTCCGTTTCCGACATGGCCGCGGCGGCGCGATCAAGACGCAGTTTGGCCTTGCGACTTCCTTCGTCCGGCCCATGACACACGAAGCAATTCTCGGCCAGAATCGGTTTCACGTCGCGATTGAAGTCCAGTGGCGCTGCGCGCCCGACGTGCGCGACCATGCTGATCGCAATGCCGACAAACAGGCGCAGGACCATCTGCATTGGCGCTGTCATGGAGTTGTTCCCAATTGCAAAAACGACCGACTTGCGCCTTGGACGTCCTAGGAACATCCGACGGCGTAGTTCGTGAAAGCAAGGCCAACGATTTCGCGGCGGGATCGTGGAGGGGGCGTGTCAGGCGGGAGTGCAGCTCGCGCATGAATCCGTTTGCTGCACCAGGCACGAATATCAGACTACTCTGCGGCGAACGGAATCTCAATCTGTGCGAACCGATCGCACGCAACGAGCGGATATGCGCGCATTGCCACAAATGACGCGCCAACTGCGGCGCGATTGATTCTCAATCGTGCGAACTTTCCATCGCACGAAATCGTCCAGAATGCCGGCCGCGCAGATCGATGGCTCGTCGAACTGGAGCCGGCCAATTCTACGATTTGACCGTCAAAGCACGATGGAATTCGTCTTCGTCCAGCAGGCGCATCGTGTTTGTGCGGACGAACCCTTGCCGAGTCAGCCCCAACAGCAGGCTAGCAGCGATTTCTTCCGACGGCGCACTAAAGCGTGCGACGCCGTCGCAGTCGCCCATCGCCCAGTATTGCCCAATCATCTTTCCGCCGGCCTTTTCGACGGCCTGACGAAACGCTGTTGCCCGCTCGGGCGACTGCTGGAGCGCCTTGAGGCCGGCGTCGGTGAAACGAATTTCGGTCAGAAAAGTGGCCATGGAATACCTCGCCAAAAGGGGGGAATGGCAAAGATCAATATATCTGGACCTTGATATCCACAATATGTCCGCTATGCTTCATTAGGTCAAGTGGGAAACGCCGTCGGCCAGGGTAGGACCATTTCGCCTCCAAACGAAAGCTGCGACGTAACCCAATACACGAGAACACCTTGTGTTGATCTGTTGGGATTTCAGAAAGGATCAGGACGATGACACTTCTCGCGGAACGCCGGGTCGGGGACTTGGTCGCGGAGCGACCGGAACGTGCCCGAGTGTTGGAACAATTCGCCATCGACTACTGCTGTGGGGGGCAGCGATCGCTCGCCGACGCCTGCCGTCAACGCAACTTATCCGTGGCGGATGTTGAACGGGCGCTCGACATCAAGGAGGAGCGCACAACCGATCAGCCGGACTGGACGCAGGTCCCGTTGGCAACGCTGGTCGCTGACATCGTGGATCGTCATCACACGTATCTGCGGGCCGAGCTGCCACGGCTCGGAGCGATGCTCGACAAGGTTGTCGCGCGGCATGGCGACTCTCATGCGTTTCTGCATGAATTGCAGCGTACGTACATCGCGATGTGGGAGGAATTGGCCAACCACATGCTGAAAGAGGAACTGGTGCTATTTCCTCATGTCGTCCGACTTGAGGAAGCCGACGCGAGCGGCTTACCCGCTCCGCGGTTTCACTGCGGCACGGTGATGCAACCAATCCACGTGATGGAAGACGAGCATCGCTCGGCAGGGAATGCGCTGGCAAAGATGCGTGACTTGACCAATGGCTATCGCCCTCCGGCCGACGCTTGCTCGACCTGGTTGGCGCTGTGGCACGGACTGGAAGCACTGGAAGCCGATCTGCATCTCCACATTCACAAGGAAAACAACATTCTGTTTCCTCGCGCTGCAGCGCTGGAATCATCGCTGCCGCTCGATGCGGGACTCGACTGAACGGTACGGCATGTGACGTGCATGAATGAATCGTCGGTTTGACTCGACGCGCTTGCGCAACCAGTTGGCGAACGGTCCGCTGTTTACCACTTGTGGTACTTGACGGAGGGGTCCGATGCAGCGAACCGACTTCGCCACGCTGGTTGGGCAAGGTGCCGTGCCACCACCACGGGTGGCGGAGCTTGTGCGCTCCGAGTTTCCACGGAGTTCGGCTCCGGAAGGGCAGCGAGCGTGCGGATCGTTGCGCGATTGAGCGGCCTCGCACAGCGGCGCACTTGATTCACGCGATTCGGCTGCCTTGATTCAAATCACGATCAATAAAAATAACATCGCCGTAAACTAGATATCTAGATGTCTTTATAGTGAATATCGCGTTGCTGTTCGCGATGTAGCCCGCCTGCTTGTGAAAAATGGCACGGAGCGTGCGTTACGTCGGCAACGAGTTGATTCCACAACCGCAATAAGTGGAAACGGAGCCATGGCAGCCAACTCCGAACACGCCTCGGTGTTTTCGCCCTCGTTAAGGCGATTTGGACTAGTTGGGCTGCTGGCGGCGGCACTGGGGTGCGAGGCCGCACCGTCCCAGCCAGCACCTGAGGCGCCGCACTCGGATGCTTCGGCTTCCCGCAAACCGGCCGACCCGGCCGTGCCCAGCGCCGACGTTGCGACGGTGTCGATGTCCGGCGCCCAACTCTTCCTCCAACACTGCGGCGCTTGCCACGGCGATCAGGGGGATGGGCTGGGCCGCGCGGCCTTGTTCTTGTTTCCCAAACCTCGCGACTTTCGCGGCGGGCGATTCAAGTTGGCCAGCAGCGCCAACAGCGTTCCAGTTGCGGAAGACATCGAAGCGGTGCTCGTCCGCGGCATGCCCGGCAGTTCCATGCCATCGTGGGCGCACTTGCCCAAGGAGCAACGTGCGCTGCTTGTCGAAGAAGTGCTCAGGATGTTTCGCGAGGGCGCCAAGGAGCGCTACGTGAAGTCCTTAAGGGACGACGAAGGGCTTTCTGAAGAAGAATTGGCCGGCGAAGAAGTTCAGCAGGATATCGCCGATACCGTCGCTGCGATGACAACCCCCGAGCCGGCCGAGGAGTTGCCCGAAATGGGCGCCGTCGACGAAACGGCGATCGCTCGCGGCAAAGAGATTTATGTCAAACAAAGCTGTCACTCCTGCCACGGAAACGAAGGTAAGGGAGACGGCGTGCAGGCGATGTTTGACGAAACCGGCCTGCCGACGCGACCTCGGGATTTGACACAAGGCATTTACAAGGGCGGGCACGACGTCCCATCGCTCTACCGCCGCATTTTCTATGGAATGCCCGGCACTCCCATGCCGAGTTCACAGACGCTGACGCAGGACCAGATCGTCGATCTGTCCCACTTCTTGCGGTCGCTTTCCACGGAATCGCAACGCGAAGCCGCGGTGATGCGGCGCGTGAGCTTGCAAGCGAAGCGCGTTGGCAAGGTTACTGACGATCCGGTGGCCGAATCATGGTCGCAAGACGACGCCGCGACGGTGCAACTCATGCCGCTGTGGTGGCGGGACGGCGATTTTCGCGTTCAGGTCCAGGCCCGGCATGACGGCAAGAATCTCGCGGTGCGATTGACGTGGCGCGACGCCACACAAAATGCCGCCGCGGTGCGACCCGATGAGTTCGAGGACATGGCGGCGATTGAATTGTACGAGGGCGACGCGGAACCGTTTCTCGGCATGGGCGCGGCAACTACGGCGCTCGATCTATGGCAGTGGCGCGCGGGCCGCGAAGCGACCGGCGCCGAAGATCAGCTCTCGGACGAATATCCATTTGACACCGAAGAATATCGTCGCCTGGCGGGCGGCAAGCCGCTGCCGGACTTTATCACGGCCCGCGCGGGTGGGAATCCACTGGCGACGCGTGAAGATAGCGCCAGCAACCTGACGGCCGGCGGACATGGGAGCCTGACATTTCGTCCCAAGGCCTCGCAAGTCGTGACCGCTCAGGCCGTCTGGTCGGACGGTCAATGGAGCGTGGTCTTTATGCGACCGCTACAGGTGAGCGCCAGTGAAGGACTCACCTTGCGATCAGGACAACACTATTCGGGCGCCTTCGCCATCTGGGACGGCGAGGCGCGTGATCGCGCAGGGCAGAAGTTGATCTCCATGTGGAACGACCTGGATTTGGAGTGACGCTGAAAAGGCGACACATCGTCGCAAGTCGTAGCACACGCATCGGACAGTCACCCGACGAGATGGAGCGGCGAATATGAAACGGCGTGAATTCCTCCAAACGGCGATGGCGGCCATGGGCAGTTGCGGCTTGCTGCAATCGCAACTCTGGGCTTTCCAGCCGGTCAGCGTTGAGAACCCGCTGGGCGTTTACCCGGATCGCGATTGGGAGCGACTCTACCGCGATCAATATCGCGTGGACGAATCGTTCACCTGGGTCTGCGCTCCGAACGACACGCACAACTGCCGCATGAAGGCTTACCTGCGCAACGGCATCGTGCTGCGCTCCGAGCAGGCGTACGAAGGCGGCAATTGCGGCGACCTTTATGGCAACAAGGACACGGTGCATTGGAATCCGCGCGGCTGCTCCAAGGGCTTCACGCAGCAGCGCCGCGTTTACGGTCCGTACCGCCTGCGCGGCCCGCTCGTGCGTCGCGGTTGGAAGCAATGGGCGGATGATGGATTCCCTTCGCTTTCCGACGACCCCACACTGCGGGACAAGTACCAATTCAACTCGCGCGGGACGGACACCTTCGTCAAGGTTGGCTGGGACGAGATTTACCGCTATCACGCCAAAGCCATCATGGCGATCGCCAAGACGTATGCGGGCGAGGCGGGCGCCGGGCGTCTGAAAGCCGACGGTTACGAGCCGGAGATGATCGAGGCCTGTCACGGCGCCGGCACGCGCACCTGCAAGCTGCGCGGCGGCATGGGACTGCTTGGCGTGATCGGCAAGTACGGTCTGTATCGCTGGTCGAACATGCTGGCGATCGCCGATCACCTCGTGCGCGGCGTGGAACCCAAGGAAGCGCTGGGCGGGCGGCTTTGGTCCAACTACACCTGGCACGGCGACCAGGCGCCGGGGCATCCGTTCGTGCATGGCCTGCAAGCCGCCGACTGCGACTTCAACGACATGCGGCACGCCAAGCTGCATATCCAGTGCGGTAAGAACCTGGTCGAAAACAAAATGCCGGACTCGCACTGGTTCATTGAGATCATGGAGCGCGGCGGACGGATTGTGGTGATCACGCCCGAGTACTCGCCGCCAGCCACCAAGGCCGACTACTGGATTCAGGTCCGGCCGGGTTGCACGGACACTGCGTTGTTTCTGGGTGTCACGCGGCACATGATCGACAACCATTGGTACGACGAAAAGTTTGTCCGCTCGTACACCGATTTCCCGTTGCTCGTCCGCGAGGACACGCTGCAACGACTGCGGGCGGCCGACGTCTTCCCGGATTATCAGCCGGGGCTGAAGAAGGACGGGCCGTCGTACCAGACGCAGCACTTGACGGACGAACAATACGCCAAGGTCGGCGACTTCGTCGTGTATGACGAGGGGACGCAGGCTGTGCGAGCGCTGACGCGCGACCAACTCGGACCGCGCATGGAGGCGGATGGCGTACGGCCGGCGCTTTCGTTCTCTGGCGAAATCAAGCTCGCCGACGGCAGCGCCGTGCGTGTGATCACCTTGTGGGACGCCTGCCAGGTTCATCTCAAGGACTACGATCTGGACACGGTTTCCCAGATCACGGGTTCCGACAAATCATTGATCGCCCGCATGGCGAAAGACATCTGGGACACCACGCAAGCCGGACACGCCGTGGCGATTCACGTTGGCGAAGGAATCAATCATTGGTTCCACGCCACGCTCACCAACCGCGCGCAGTACCTGCCGATCATGCTTACCGGCCAGCTCGGACGTCCTGGCGCGGGCTGCTTTACCTGGGCCGGCAACTACAAGGCGGCGCTGTTTCAGAGCACGCCGGAGAGCGGACCGGGGTTCTTGGGTTGGATCGCTGAGGATCCGTTCCATCCGAACCTCGACCCCACGACCGATGGCAAGGACATCGTCGTCAACAAGACGACCAAGGATGAGGAACCGGCCTATTGGAACCACGGTGAACGGCCGCTAATTGTTGACACGCCGAAATACGGCCGGCGTTGCTTCACCGGGCAGACGCACATGCCCACGCCGACCAAGTTCCTGTGGTTCGCGAACGTCAACCTGTTCAACAACGCGAAGCATGCCTACGACATGCTATTCGTGGTCAATCCCAAGATCGACTGCATCGTCGCACAAGACGTGGAGATGACGAGCTCCTGTGAATACGCGGACCTGGTGTATCCGGCGAACACCTGGATGGAGTACCAGACGTACGAGGTCACGGCTTCGTGCTCGAACCCCTACGTGCATATCTGGAAGGGGGGCATCTCGCCGCCGTACGATACGCGCGACGACGTGCATATTCTGGCCGAAGCGGCCGAGGCCATGACGAAGGAGACCGGCGATCCTCGCTTCGCCAACTATTGGAAGTTCATTCTGGACGACAAGGCGAACGGATCGAAGACCTACATTCAACGGTTGTTCGATGGTTCGAGCACGACGCGAGGCTACCGTGTGGATGACATTCTCGCCGGCAAGTTCGGCGAGGCCGGCGCGGCGCTGATGTTGTTCCGCACGTATCCGCGGATTCCGTTCTACGAAAACATGCAGGACAACATGCCGTTCTGGACGGACACCGGCCGCTTGAACGCGTATTGCGACATTCCCGAGGCGATCGAGCACGGCGAAAACTTTATTGTGCATCGCGAAGGACCGGAGGCGACGCCGTACCTCCCGAACGTGATCGTCAGCACGAACCCGCTGATTCGCCCGGAAGATTTCGGACTCGCGGACGACGCGATGCACTGGGACGAACGCACGATTCGCAATATCAAGTTGCCGTGGGATGAGGTGAAAACGACGGAGAATCCGCTCTGGAAGCAGGGCTTCCGCTTCTATTTGCTCACGCCCAAGACGCGGCATCGCGTCCACTCGCAGTGGTCCAATGTCGATTGGCACATGATCTGGGATTCGAACTACGGCGATCCCTATCGCCGCGATAAGCGATTGCCGTTCTTCGGCGATCAACAGTTGCATGTCAACCCAGACGACGCCGCGGAAATGGGTCTCAACGCCGGAGACTACGTCTATTTGGATTCAAATCCGGCCGACCGGCCGTTCCGCGGGTGGCAGGATGATCCGGCGCGGGCAAAAGTTGCCCGGCTGATGGTGCGCGTGACGTTGAACACGAGCTATCCGCGCGGCGTGGTGATGACCAAACACTCTCCTTACATTTCCACGGAGAAGACCGTGCTGGCGCACGAAACGCGGCCCGATGGTCGGGCGCGATCGGCCGACACCGGCTATCAGGCCAATCTGCGTTACGGAGCGCATCAATCGTGCACGCGGAATTGGCTGATGCCGATGCACCAGACCGACACGCTGTTCCACAAGGCCAAGCTGAAGATGGGCTTCATGTTTGGCGGCGAGGCCGACAATCACGCAGTGAATACGGTGCCGAAAGAAACACTCGTGCGGATCATCAAGGCCGAGTCCGGCGGGCCGGACGGTGTGGGACTCTGGGAGCCGGGCACGATCGCGTACGGGCCGCACAGCGACTCGGCGGAGAACCTGATGTACTTAAGCGGCGGCTATGTCCGCATCGAGGGCTGACATGGACGATCGCTGGGCGCCGAAGGTTCACCCGCTCGATCGACTGGCCGACGTCGAGGATCCCTTCGAGTTGATGGCGGAGCCCGTCTCGGGCGATCCGCAGGTGATGCTGGAGTGCATGTTGGAGGAGTTCGTCTGGATGGGCTGGAACGCGAGTCAATTGGAATCGCTGTTTCAGAACCCTGGCTACCCGGTGCTCGTCGCGCTTGGCGAGCACTTTGGCGAAGATGAAGTGCGTCGGCGGATTCAATCCCTCTTGGCGCGGACCGGCGTGCTGAAGTTTCGCGAGGTGATCGCCGAGCCGGACGAGGACGAGGAAGAGCATGAACCGGAAGTCTTTCAAATCACGTTGCCAAACCGGCAGTAAGTCGTTCGGGGTTGTGCGTTGTCAATGGCACGGAGTGCGTAGAGGGGTGCGGAACGAAACAGGATGAACATGGCATTTCAAGAGCGCTAAGCCATTCATTCTTTCAAGTTCCGCATCCTTCGCTTTGCTCGTTCGGTTGAGGAAAGGACATCATCATGCCGCAGGTCTACAACTGGCAACTCGGCCGCGAGATGAGCTACCCGTACGAGGAGCGGCATCCGAAGTGGCAGTTCGCGTTCGTGTTCAACACGAACCGCTGCATCGCTTGCCAGACCTGCACGATGGCCTGTAAGAGCACTTGGACGTTTTCGCGCGGCCAGGAATACATGTGGTGGAACAACGTCGAGACGAAGCCGTACGGGGGCTATCCGCGCAACTGGGATTCTAAGCTCCTGGGAATGCTGGAATCGGTGAACCCCGGCGGTCAAACCTGGAACGCCAGCGAAAAGGACGCCGACGCGAAGCCCTACGGCGAATTCCAAGGGCAAACCATTTTTGAAGCCGCGGCCAAGCGCGTCGGCCCCGAGGGGCCGCAGGCGGTGATGGGATACTTGCCTTCCGAAGCGGAATGGCGCACGCCAAACATGTATGAGGACTCGGCCACGGGAGGCAAGTGGGAGTCCGGCAAGTTCAATGGCTCGACGCAATTGCCGGAACATCGAGTGTGGTTCTTTTACCTGGCGCGGATCTGCAACCACTGCACGTACCCTGGTTGCCTGGGAGCATGTCCGCGCCAGGCCATTTACAAACGTCCGGAAGACGGCATCGTGTTGATTGACCAGACGCGTTGCCGCGGCTACCGCAAGTGCGTCGAGGGTTGCCCTTACAAGAAGGTGATGTATCGCGGCAACACGCACACCAGCGAGAAATGCGTCGGCTGTTATCCGCGCATCGAAGGGAGCGATCCCGAGCTTTGCCCAGACGGAGCGCCGATCGAAACGCGCTGCATGTCGGTCTGCGTTGGCAAGATTCGTTTGCAGGGACTCGTGGAAGTCGGCGAGGACGGCCGCTGGACCGACAACCCGGAGAATCCGCTCAACTTCCTGATTCGCGAGCGCCAAGTCGCCCTGCCGCTTTACCCGCAATTCGGGACGGAGCCCAACGGGTACTACATTCCGCCGCGCTGGGTGCCGCGCGGCTACTTGTATCAGATGTTCGGTCCGGGCGTCGACCAAGCGATCGAACAATACTCCTGCCCGGACCGCGAGTTGCTGGCGGTGCTGCAATTGTTCCGCGCTCAGCGGCAGATTCTGTTCAAGTTCAAGATCGAAAAAGGCCCCAAGGTTGCGGAGATTCCGGTGCGGCTCCCTTCCGGCGAGGAACGCGTCCAGGAACTGTTCAACGACACGGTGATCGGTTTCAACAAGTTCGGCAAGGAAGTGGTTCGCGTCACCATCGACGAGCCGGTCTTCGAACGCCCGAAGGAAAAACATGCCAACTCCATTTGAACCATCGCCTGGCTGCGAATCGCCGGTGCAAACGCATGTGATCGCCGAGGAAGCGAGCGTCGAGTTCGCGCGCGACCTGGCTTGCGAAACGCTGTATCGTTTTCTGGCCGCGGCGCTTAGCAACCCGACGTCCGCGGAGTGGCACGTGCTGGGCGAGAAAGCGAGCCAGGAGACGGCGCGGGCCTCGCAATATCTGCTGAGTCAGGAATTCGATCAATGCGATATCCCGCTCGGCTTTGGGGAACTGCCGCTCGAAGACTTGGATCTTCGGCCTTTGCTCAGCGAACTACCCGTCGAAGAAGATCTCGCGGTGATCGAGCATGGGCGCGTGTTCGGTCTGGCAGGCACGCGCGAATGTTCGCCCTACGAAACGGAGTACCATCCGAACGAAGAGGTCTTCTTCCGTTCGCAGCAAATGGCGGATATCGCTGGCTTTTACCGCGCGTTTGGACTGAACGTCTCGCCGGCCAGGCATGAACGCGTCGATCACATCGCCCTGGAGCTGGAATTCGCTGCGTTTCTGTTGATGAAGAAGCGTCTGGCGCGGTCGTGCCAGGCCGGTTCGCAAGACGGCGAACTGCCGGCCATCGTCCAGGAGGCTCGTCGCCATTTCCTGCGCGATCATCTCAGTTGGTGGGCGCCGTCGTTCACGGTGGCGGTGCGCCGCAAGTCAGGCGGCGGGTTCTACGCGGCGGTCGGCGCCGTACTCGCGGCGCTGCTGCCGATCGAGCGCCAGCGTCTGGGCATTGTCGCGCCGAAGATGCCGCTCGAGGCGCGCTCGGTGGAGCCGGAGCCGCACGAGCAAGCCAGCTCCTGCGAGGGCTGTGCGTTGGCTCAAGGTTAAGTCTTCGCGTTGAACCGAAAGAAGAGTGCGGAATGAACTATGCGGCATCCCCAGCGGCTTTTGATCTCGACGCGCCATCGCCGCCGTCGGAAGCGACCATCGTCACGAACGTGTCAAGCCATTGCGACAGAGAAAGGGGCTTACTCCTGGCGATCTGCGTCTCGCCCGGCGGCATTCCGAAGTTGCCCCAGCCGGACGCCTGGTTGACGGTCAATGGTTTCGTCGGCGACGGCCGCAATCACACGAAGCACATTCGACCGGACCGCGCGGTCAGCCTATTGGACATGGAGGTTATCGAACAACTGCAATGTGAAGGATTCACTGTCGCTCCGGGCGCGATCGGCGAGAACCTCACAGTCTTGGGGCTCAACGTGCAGCGTCTTTCGCCAGGAACGCTTTTGCAACTAGGGCAGATTCTGTTGCGACTGGAAGAACCTCGCAAACCTTGCTACGTGTTGGATTCGATCGATCCGCGTCTCAAAGACGTGATCGTCGGCCGCTGCGGCTACATGGCGTCGGTCGTGCGCGGCGGGTTGTTGGTGCCCGGTTCTCGCGTCGTGCCGATCGTGGCTTAGCTCAGGGGGTGGCGCCAACGCACTGCGAGACGGTCACGCACCGCTCGCCAAGCGAGGCCATTTGATTCGCCAGCGCGTCGTTCACTTCGAAATACGTAGGAGGTTCCATCGTCCACCCCCGCGCAAGGCGCGATTCTTCGCGCCGCAAGGCGCGCAACACGAATCGGCCGCCGATCGATGACGCCAGCCTTGACTTCCAGCCAAACGCCGCGTGCAAGTCGCTCAGCAATGCGTCCAAACGATGCTCCACGGTTTTGTTTTCCCGCAAGTGCGCCCGCGAGGCCCCCGCCGCGGCCGCGTAGGTGGTTGCCAGCTCCCGACCCTCCCAGAGATACCGATCGCGCACCCTCGAATCCACATGATCACAATAGCGATTCCATCCTTGCAGCGTGGTCCGAGCGATTCGAGCCACGCTCGGACCGTTGACCTCGAAGTCGCGCGTGAATGCCCGCAACACCAGATCGGCTTCAGAGCCGTCGGGAAGATGCGGGTGTCGATAGTTGAACAACGCTTGGCCATGCACGTCTCCCGGATGAATTTCTTGATCCGACTTGATACGGCCTTGCGCTTTAAGCGTCGAGTGCAGGGGCGTGCCGGGGATGGGCGTGTAGAGCATGAACTGATGAAAGTCCGTGTCGTGCGCAACGGCGAAGTCGATCGCCTGGTCGATGTTTTCGAGCGTATGCTCCTCCAGACCGATAATCGACGAACCGAGCACGCGGATGCCGTGCGACTGCAAATCCTTCACCAAGGCGCGTGTATCGATTCCGCGCAACTTGGCGTATTGGCTGGCCTCCCCTTCCAGTCCCATCCACACCCAGGAGACGCCCAGCCGCACCAGGTCCTCGCGGCGGTACGACGACAGCACGTTCGCCGAGCTGAAGACGTAAAGCGACCAGGACTTGTCGTGCTCTTCCATCAGCTCCAACAATCGCATCGCACGCTTGCGGTGCAGCAGAAAGTTCTCGTCCATGATGAAGAACGATCGAACTTGCATCGCTTGGGCCAGCTGCCGCATGATCTCGAACAACTCGTCCCCGGAAGAATAAAAGTCCACGAATCGTCCTTTGCCGCCGAACATGGCCGACGTCGAGCAGAAGTTGCAGCCCAGTGGGCAGCCCACCGAGGGAATCACCGTCGCCGCCACGTCGCCGGGACGGTCACGTACCGCGAGGCCCATGCAGCGGGCGCCGAGGCCGGACTTGATCAGCGGATGCCACAGCGGTCGTTCGACGTTCTCGCCGAGAAACTCGCGAAACCAACGCACTCCTTCGCCCCGCACGATGTGATCGGCGTCGATGCGTTCCGCGAGGTCCGGGATATTCGCCACATGGCCGCCCACGACGATCGTGGCGCGAGGCGCCTTGGCACGCACTACTTCGCACATCTTGCGCACCTTCATCCAGTTCGAGACAATGCTCGTAATGCCGATCACGTCGTACCTACCGGTCGACACTTCCTCGGCAAAGCGTTCGAGGGAAGGAAAGTCGAGCACGGCGCAGGGCGCAGTGATGTTGGACTGAATCATCATGAGTCCCCAACTGCGATGAAACATTCGCAGCGAGAACGCGCCCTGCGTGCGGGTCACCTGGTTGTGGTAAAGCTCCATCGGATTGAGTGTGCGGCTGCCAAAGTCGTCGTCTTGAGCGAAGGGACCGAACACGCTGGAGAGCAGAATCGTGCAGTTGCGATTCTGTCGTCGACGTGGCATCGGCGAGTTGTTCACATTCAGAGCACTCCAGACGGTGGTCATGGCGATCGCTCCTGGCGGTGGGACGGGATGTCGAAAGAAGCATGGTCGGCATGCTTGAACGACATCCTATCGTTGCGCGCAGAGCGAAGCGTCATGGGCATGTCTTCACCAAGTAAAAGTTTGGCGATATTCACGGCACGCGTTCGCCATGCAAGTATTCGCCGGCCCACGGTTCCGGTGGAACGAATTCAAGACGTGCCGCGTCAATACGTTTTTCAAAGCATTTAACCTGAAGGGACTTCTCGTGAAGCGGCTGTGGTACCTGTTTGCGGCGGTGATGATTGTTTCTTTCTCCGTGTTGAGTTGGATTGGCACGCGCATTTATCAAGAGATGCCGCCGATTCCGGATCGCGTCGTGACCGCCGACGGCGTCGTCGTCGTGGATGCCGGCGAGATCGCCGCCGGTCAGAATGTGTGGCAATCCCTCGGCGGGATGGAGGTTGGTTCCATCTGGGGACATGGCAGTTACGTCGCACCGGATTGGACGGCCGATTGGCTGCATCGTGAGGCCGTCTTCATTCTCAACCGTTGGGGGCAGTCCGAGTTCGGCCGCGATTACGCCGAACTGAACGTCGAACAGCAGTCGCAGTTGCAGGGCCGGCTCGCAGGGATGCTCCGTAAGAACACCTACGACTCCGAGCAAGGGACGATCGTGATCGACGCCCTGCGCGCGGAGGCGTTTCAAGAGAATCTCGCGCACTACTCGGAAGTGTTTTCGCAAGGCAACAAAGACTACGCAATTCCGCCAGGCGCCGTGAGCGATCCAAGTCGATTGAAACGACTCTCCGCTTTTTTCTTTTGGACGGCCTGGGCCGCAGTCACCGACAGGCCGAATGACAACGTCACCTACACGCAGAACTGGCCGCACGAACCGCTCGTCGGCAATCGCCCCACCGGCGAAGCCGTGGTCTGGACCGGCGTGAGTATCATCATGTTGCTCGCGGGCATTTCTGGAATGGTCTGGTGGTACGCTGCCCGCCGCGAATCGGAGCCTGAGCAGGCCATGCCCGAGTCCGATCCTCTCAGCGCCTGGCGGGCGACGCCGTCGCAAAAGGCGACGATCAAGTATTTCTGGGTGGTCGCGGCGCTCATCCTCACTCAGATGCTGCTCGGCGTGGTGGTTGCCCACTATGGCGTCGAGGGGGACGGCTTCTACGGCATCCCGCTCTCCAAGTGGCTGCCCTACAGCGTGGCGCGCACCTGGCACGTGCAAATTGGCTTGTTCTGGATCGCTACCGCGTGGCTTGGCGCGGGTCTCTTCATTGGTCCGCTGGTCAGCAACGTCGAACCAGCCGGCCAACGGCTGGGCGTGAATGTGTTGTTTGGGGCCCTGTTGGTCGTGGTCGTTGGTTCTTTGACCGGCGAGCTCCTGAGCGTACACAACCAACTGACAGACGCCGTGTCGTTTTATTTCGGCCATCAGGGATACGAATACGTTGATCTGGGAAGATTCTGGCAGATCGCCCTGATGATTGGCCTGCTGCTGTGGCTGACGTTGATGGTGCGCGTGCTCTGGCCCGCCATGAAGACCCAAGGAAATGAAAAGCAGCTGGTTACGTTGTTGCTCGTCGCTTCGGCGGCCATCGCGCTGTTCTATGGCGCGGGGCTGACGTGGGGACAGCATACCCACCTGACCATGGTCGAATACTGGCGCTGGTGGGTCGTGCATCTTTGGGTTGAAGGCTTCTTTGAAGTCTTCGCCACGACGGTCATTGCCTTCTTCTTCATGCGTTTGGGCCTGGTCCGACCGGGTGTGGCCGCAGCGTCGGCGCTCCTGTCGGCGACCATTTTTCTATCAGGCGGCATCATTGGTACCTGCCACCACCTTTATTTCTCGGGAACGCCGACCGTGGCTCTGGCCTGGGGTTCCGTCTTCAGCGCTCTGGAAGTCGTCCCGCTGACGTTGGTCGGCTTTGACGCGATGGACGATCTGCGGCGGTCGGGCATTCGACCGTGGGTCAAAGGTTACAAATGGCCCATCTACTTCTTCGTGGCCGTGGCCTTCTGGAACATGATCGGGGCCGGCCTCTTCGGTTTCATGATCAATCCGCCGATCGCCTTGTACTACATGCAGGGACTCAACACGACGCCCGTGCATGGCCATGCCGCGCTGTTCGGCGTCTACGGCATGCTTGGCATCGGATTGATGCTTGTTTGCCTGCGAGCGCTGCTTCCCGGCCGCGAATGGAAAGACGGCTTGCTCAGCTTCGCATTCTGGTCGCTCAATCTGGGTTTGCTGGCGATGTGCGTCATTAGCTTGCTGCCCGTGGGATTGATGCAAACCTGGGCTTCCGTGGAGCATGGCTATTGGTTCGCCCGCAGCAGTGAATTCATGCAGACGCCGACGATGCAGACGCTCCGCTGGATGCGCGTTCCAGGCGACACGATCTTCTTCCTGGGGGCCGTCGCGCTCGTGATCTTTGTTGCGGGACTGAAGTTCGGGTTTTCTTATCGACAGCGTGCAGCATGCCGGCGAAGTTGACCGGATCCTTCACGCTGCCGAAGGGCGGCGCGTAGCAAAGCTCGGCCTCCTCCAGGTCGTAAACGGTACACCCCATCTGGATCGCCATGGCGAAGGAATCGATCCGCTTGGGAACTCCGTCTTCGCCGGGCGGCCGCGGCGACTCGTCGCTCCTTTACGATGGCACGCGGGTAAGGCATTACGCCCTGACCGACGAGAAAGAATTCTTCGCGGAGATGACCGAAGCCTACTTCGGAAGTAACGACTTCTTTCCATTCAATCGAGCCGAATTGCAGGAGGCTGAGCCGGAGATCTACCAATTGCTTGTGGACATGTGGGCAACGCCGTCGAAAGACTGATTGTCGGCGATTCGCGGTGAGAATTACCGATTCAGCCAGTCCACCATCGTTCGCGTGACGAGGTCGGACGCGTCCTGTTGCACCCAGTGATTCGCCTCCGGCACGGTAACGATCGTCAGGTCGCGCTCCACCCACCGCCAGGTGCCGTTGAGCGCGTCGGGCAGCAGCGCTTGGTCTTGAAGACCGTAAAACATGAGAACCGGACATTTCACCTTGGGGCCAGCGGTCGTCGGAGCAACGTATGGTTCACGCGGATAGTTCGCCTTGTAATAGTTCAACATCCCCTCAAACGACGAACGACGAAACGCTTCGACGTACTGCTTGCGGGCCGCTTCGTCCCGGACCCAAGCGGCCTGTCCTTCGGCCGTCAATTGCGAGGCCGCTTCGGGCGTTTGAAATTGACGGGCGTAAGCGCTGTTTTTTTGTTGTTGTGGGCTGTTTGCCAACTCCCGAAGTAAACCATTGGGATGCGGCAAGTTCAGAATTACCAGGCGGTCCGTCATCTCCGGGTGCGTCATAGCGAAGGACCATGCCACCATTCCCCCCCAATCGTGCCCGACGATGACGGCCTTGTCCCGCTGGAAGTGCTTGATCACCGCGCGCACATCGCCCACCAGCTTGTCGAGCGAGTAATTCTCCACGCCCACGGGCTGATCGCTCTTGTTGTAACCACGCTGGTCGATGGCGACGACCTGAAACTTCTCGGCCAGCGCTGGCATCTGCTCGCGCCACGTGTACCAATAGTCCGGAAAGCCGTGGATCATCACTACCAGCGGGCCTTCACCGGCGGTTACGTAATGAATGCGGACGTCGCCGGATTGAGCAAACCCTTCGACGCCGAGCGCATTTTCCTCCGACGATGGCAGAGGCGCATTGGGAGTCGCTTGGGCCGATAACCGATCGCACGACAAGCAAGCGATCCCAATCGCCGCCAGGAACCAGCTTTGTTGCAAATACATGAGGTAAATTCTCTCCACGGGGAAACGCACGAGACATCCAGCCCTTCGCGGCTCCAGACTGCCAGGTCGCGCAGAGCCTTGGCAGCTCCGCATGCGATCATAGCTTGCTGAAATCCGCCACCAGCAGGACAAAATCGCGATGTGCCCCACGCATTGCGATTCCGCATCCGGAGTTCTTCGGAATGACGCGGAGCCAGGCCATCGTGATCAATCACCACCGGCTTTCCAGCGAAAGACGCTGACAGCGTTGAGTTCTCGCACGATTAGGTCTTCTCCACTGACAGCAATGTGCGCCCACGCATCATCGTCGCTCACCTTCCTCTCGTCGAGCAGGTCGAATTCCCGCGGATTCGCCCGCAGAAGCAAGAGCACTCCCCGCTCGTCCAATGCGAGAATCAGATCGTTCTGTGCAACTAAGCTGCAATACTTGCCATGGGGCGTGGAAGTCCATTTGCGTTCACCGGTGCGAAGGTCGATGCAGGTGAATCGCTGATTTTGCAGGTGCAGGTAGGCGTGATCCTCGATGACCACTGGGGTGGACATGTAACCTTGCGCGCTGTTGTTCCAACCTTCAGCACAGGTGAACTTTCCATCGGCCTCAGATACTCGGTAGAGCCATGACTTATTCTGGTAAGAGCTGGTGAAGACTCCGTCTCCGAAGGGCACCGGAGTCAGGATGTTCATGCCGCGGAAGCTCGGCACGACCTGCTCCCACAGGACCTCTCCGTTCTCGGGATCAACCCCGGCCAGTTTTTCGCGAGTCTGCACGAGAATCTGGCGTTTGCCAGCGAGAGTCGCCACGATTGGTGAAGAAAAGGCGCTGCCCATCATTCCGCCGTCGTCTTGGAGGGTGCGCCAGACGATCTTGCCGGTGTGTTTGTCGAGCTTGATGAAGGAAGCGCCGGCTTGAACGTAGAGCCAATCACCATCAAGCAAGGGTGAACTGCAGAACCCGAAGGCAGGCAACGGTGACTTGAGTTGCTCGACGAAATCCACCCGCCATTGCTCCTCGCCCGTCTGTGCATTCAGTGATACCAGTACGTCTCGCATCCCGGCGACGTACAGGCTCGTCCCGTCAAACACAGGTGTGGACCGCATCCAACTGCCATTGGAAGCAGCAAAGAACGGCACGGTGATGGCGCCGGGCCACTGAGCGCTCCACAACTTGATGCCAGTTCTGCGATCAAGCGCGTACACGACCTCGGTCTCTTGGTCCTTGGTCCCGGTCGCGAATACTGCCGAGTCCGAGAGGATGGGACCAGAATAGCTCGGAGGAAGTTCGACGCGCCAAGTCCTCTTCAACACCTCCTCACTAAGGGTGGTTGGCCAGCCCGTTCCTGGGATCACGGCGTCCCGCTGCGGGCCTCGCCACTGATTCCAGGCGGGCAACTCCTCCTGTGCGACGAGCGAAGATTGACACACCAGCGCAATCAACGCGACCAGCGAGCCGCGGAGAACGTGTTCTCTCATCGTTAAACTTTCTCTTGTAGTGGCAGACCGAACGCATTGCTTTCTAGTCGCGGTCAATTCGTACTCTGAATCACGACCGACATGGTGGAATAGGGATTCACCGACTTGAACATCGAGGCGGCGGAATCTCGCCCGAAGCGCTTTTGTTTCCAACGAACGAGCGGATAGCTGAGCCGAGTCAGAATGTGGTTCGGCCTGGAGAACGCCAGAATGTCGTAGGAGACCTGATCGGTGTCCCGATCCCACACGATCAGAAAGCGCTCTTCGCCGCTCTCCACATGGCCCGGCAGTGTTCCGTAGGCAAAGCCAAACGTGGCTGTTTCTCCGGACTCCTCGACCGTGTACACGATGCGGCAAGCATTGAGCCACCAGCATCCCACCGCGCGCCCCATGATCGCCACCACCTGACCGGCTTCGAGGGGTGTGTCCGGCGACCATGCCTCGACCCAGCCGAGTCGAAACTGCTGCCAGCGTTGCAGTGCCACCTTGGCGGACTCGAAGACCGACTCACCGTACCCCAATGCGATGCGTGTACGGTCCACGACGTAACCCGCTGGAGGCGTGCCAGCGGTTGCTCCGACTGCCGAATAGCTGAAGTCCAGCGCCGCCTGTTCCGCCAAGAATTGGTACAGGATGTCCGGCGTTGGTTTTTGCAACGACAAGGTTCGCATTTCGAATTCGCAATGTCACCGAGTATGTGCCTCGGCTCCCGAACCGATAAACTGGAATAAGAGATCATAGGCACGCTGAACACCGTCGCCCAACAGGGAGTGTAACCTAGGACGATGCCGACCAAGGCGCAAGAGAACTCCGAAGTCTTGACTCCACAAACGGTTCTGTTGACGGGAGCGTCTGGGTACGTCGGCGGTCGATTGTTGCCGCTCCTCGAAGCGCAGCCGCTTGTGTTGCGCTGTCTGGCCCGAAAATCCCGACAAACTGCGCCCTTCGGTCAAGGGTTCCACGGAGATCGTCCGAGGGGACGTGCTGTCCCCTCCCTCGCTCGACGCGGCGTTGCAGGGTGTCCAAACCGCCTACTACCTCGTGCATCTGATGTCGGGATCGTCCGACTTCGAAGAAGAAGATCGACAGGCGGCGACCAACTTTGCGGCTGCCGCCCAGAGAGCCGCTGTCCGGCGAATCATCTACCTTGGCGGATTGGGGGACGACGGCGACCCCAAGCTGTCGCCCCACCTGCGAAGTCGGCATGAGGTGGGCGAAATCCTCCGCAACTCCGGGGTTGAAACGATCGAATTCCGGGCCGGAATGGTCGTGGGGGCGCGAAGCTTGTCATTTCAATTGATGAAGTCGTTGACGGATCGCCTCCCGGTAATGATCTGCCCACGCTGGCTCACCACGCCGACGCAGCCCATCGCTATCCAAGACGTGCTGGCATACCTGCTCGCCGCGAAAGACTTGCCTCCAGGCGAGAGTCGCATCTTCGAAATCGGCAGCCCGGATGTCGTCACCTATAGTGACCTGATTCGAGAATATGCTCGACAGCGAGGGCTGCGGCGGTGGCTGATCTTCGTACCGGTGCTGACGCCCTATTTATCTGGGCTATGGCTGGCGCTCGTCACACCAGCCACCTACGAAGTGGGGCGCCACTTGATCGAAGGGCTGAAGAATCCGACGGTGGTGCGAAACTCGCAGGCCTTACACACATTCCCGATCAGGCCGGTGGGAGCGGCTGAGGCGATCCGGCTCGCCATTAAGGAATCGGAATCGTCCAAATGATCCCTGGCTTGTGCGCATTCTGCTACCACATGCAGGACGTTGTCTCAGGGCATGAGTTACGGATTTTGCTGTTCCGGAAGCATGGCAGGGACAATCGGTTCCTCAAATACCCGCTTCGGTCCGTCGTCCAATTTCAGCAGCCCGGCGAGGACGTAACAATTTCAAGTCGTAGAGGGCGGTCCCGCACTCAGTTCTGATCTCAGGTACGCGGCCCCGCAGACTCTCTCCGTTAGTGCTAACCCGTGCCCGGGATAAGTGCGAAAACACTCGCCTCCGATTTGTCGACCGAAACAGATTCGAAATCGCCAAGCCTTTATCGTTTAACATCTTACGATCCGACAATCGACAGAGAGTTTTTACGAAGAGCGTTGGATCGGGCGTACTCATTTATTCTTGCGAACTCAGAGCGACACGGAAGTTAGCTCTCGCGACGCGAGACGGGGCTAACGTAGGTCGCGAGTTATCCGTAGTCTGCGAAAGAGTTTGCGACGACGACGGTGTTGGTTAAGCGCTCTCGACTTTCGCGCGGGGAGCGTCGCAGGGGAGGGTTGGTTCCGTCCCGCCGAGATTTCGACCGCGAACTCTCGCGCTCTCGGTTTAGAAACCCCTTGCTTGTTAGCAACCTCGTTGCGTTCGCATTGCGGAGACAACCTACCGCGAACTGGTTTCGTCCTTATGAAGACTCTGCTGAAGCGCCGCCCATATGCGTCGTTGTTTGCACCAGTCGAGCGTGGTGGCGATCGGGCGAACGTCGGTCTCCTTCACGGCATCGCGGCCGCGCCCCACTCGTGGCAAATACAGAATCTGTTCCTGAAGGTCGGGAGCCAGGTTCAAGAGCGACAAGATCTGCGTCATCCGGGCGGTGGTGATGTGGCCGAAGCGGGCCAATTCGGACTGGTCCGCCACGACGCCGTCACGAATCAACTTCTCGCAACGGATCGCCAGCGCCATCAGCCGGGCGATACGCGGGATCCTGCCTCCTGGCGTCTCTTCTGAGGCGCCGTCGCGTAGTTGCTTCTGGCCACAACGCCGACGACTCACGTGAAAGTCACGGGTGACGGTTAGCTGGCAGTTCATGCTGCGTCCTCCTGGTGGCGGGCGAGTTCATGGGTCAGCGTCTTGATGCCGGTAGCGTGGAACGTCAGCGAGATACGGCCGTGCTCGCCATCGTAGTCAACCCGGTCGACGAGCAGTTCCAGCACACGGGACTGCTCCCGCGGCGCTAGGGTCTCCCACAGCTTGTCGAAGTCGGCCAAGGCGCGGGCCACCACCGTTTCGTCCACAAGCTTGCCGCGTAACGAGACGAGTTCGTTGTCGATTTCCGTGAGCCGGCGCTCGGCGACGCGAACGCGTTCCTGAGAATCCGCCAAGAG
>JAWXBP010000513.1 GCA_034440135.1 Planctomycetia bacterium | reverse complement strand
GTTCTCAGCCCCGTGAGGGGCGACAGAAAATAGCCAGGGGTGCCAACCCCTGGAAACGGCTTTTGAGGAATTTGTGGTGCCCCGGTGGGGCTTTTTTTTCTTAGCTACCCGCAGTTCCAGCGGTTTGCAACGCTGGCTATTGCCTGTCGCCCCTTCGGCGCTGGGACGTCTTTGGAATGCTACTTCCTTACCGTCCGTTGTCGCGCAGCTTCAATCAAGCGATCGAACAGGCCTTGCTGCACTGGGTCGCGCTCGGCGGACAACTCTGGGTGCCATTGCACCGCCACCATGAACGGGTGATTCGGCAGTTCGACCGCTTCGATGGTGCCGTCCGCTGCGCGGGCGACTACCTTCAGGCCCGGCGCAGCGTCGCGGACCGCCTGATGGTGCCAGGAGACCGTGTTGCAAACGGTGCCGCCGACCAGGCCCGCCAGCTTCGAACCTGGCTCAATGTTCACGGCGTGTTCCGTTGGCTTCCGCGGCGGGGCGCGGTGCGCCAGTTCGTCGCCGACCTCGTCCGGCAAATGTTCAATCAGCGTTCCGCCGAGCGCCACGTTCAAGACCTGGCAGCCGCGGCAGATGCAGAGCGCCGGCAGATCGCCCTGCGACAGCCGCCGGGCGAATTCCAGTTCCCAGCCGTCCCGCTCGGCGTCGGTCATGTAGATGGTTTCGTGTGTTTTGCCGCCGTAGTGGCTGGGGTCGACGTCGCCGCCGCCGATCAGCACGAACCCGTCGAATCGCGCGGAGAGCGTCTCGAAATCGGGCTGGCAGGGCGGAATCAGCACGGGAACGCCGCCCGCCCGGGCGACGGCGTCGCAATAGGCCGCCGGCGTACAAAAACGGGGCGTGTCTTCATCGAAATCGTTCCGGCCGTAGGTCGTCAGACCAATCAGCGGTTTCATCGGGACTTCTTCCTCCCAGGAATCCAATAGGGAGCCAGCGTGACGCTACATCGTCGCCAGGGAACCACATTCCCGCAAGGTCCGAACCACCGCAGAAGCGCGGCGCCGGCTGGCGCCCCGACGCTTCCGATCTACAAGAGCGTTACGGAACACCTGGGTTCGCGCGCGCGTCCTCGCCACGCGACGCCACGTCGCTAAGCCCAGGGAAGGCCCTCGCAGTCGATCTTGCCGCCCACGACGTTGGTGGCCTTCCCTGGGCTTGAACATGTCGCCGTCGATGGCAACGCTGTTCGCCCTGCTTGCGTTGCGTATGATGAGTGCGCTGTCCGCAACATCTGTCGAACGAGTATCTCCATGAAGCCCTGGTTTGCCATTGTCGGCCTGGCTGCCCTCGCTGGTTGCACGAACTCGGCGGGCGATAGCAACGAGGTCGTCGTTTACACGTCGCTCGATTCGGTCTTCTCGGAATCGATTCTCGACGAATTCACTAACACCGCCGGGCTCACGGCGCTCGCCAAATTCGATACCGAGAGCACCAAGTCGGTCGGCCTCGCGCAGGCGATCATCGCCGAACAGGCCGCGCCGCGTTGCGACGTCTTCTGGAACAACGAGATCCTCAACACGCTGCGTCTTGAAGAACAAGGCCTGCTGGAGGTCTACCGCTCGCCGTCAGCGGAGAGTTATCCGGAAATGTGGCGCTCGCCCAACGGAACCTGGCATGGCTTCGCCGCGCGAGCCCGCGTGTTGATCGTCAACGCCGACCTGGCGCCAGAGGGCGACCGACCGACCTCATATCGCGATCTCGCCGACGCGAAATGGAAAGGCCGCGTCGGCATCGCCAAGCCGCTGTTCGGCACCACGGCCACGCACGCGGCTTGCTTGTTCGCGCTGCTTGGCGACGAAGAAGCCAAACAATACTTCCGTGATCTCAAGGCCAACGACGTCCAAATCATGGCCGGCAACAAGCACGTCGCCCAGGCGGTCGCGGCCGGTCAACTCGCGTTCGGCTTCACCGACACCGACGACGCCATCAGCGAACTCGAAGCCGGTCAACCCGTAGCGATTGTCTATCCTGACCGCGAGCCGGACCAGCTCGGTACACTGTTCATCCCCAACACGCTGGCCATCATCAAAAACTGCCCGCATCCGGAAAACGCGCGCAGGCTCGTCGATTACCTACTCGCACCGGACATCGAAGCTAAACTCGCCGAAAGCCACAGCGCGCAGATCCCGCTCAACCCCGCGGTCACCACCAAGCCTCGCGTGGAAACCCCGCGCACCGTCAAAGCCATGCCCGTCGACTTCGCCGCCGCCGTCAAACAATGGGACAACGCAGCAACGTTCATCCGGGATGAATTCGCGACAGCGGAATAAGACGCTGTTCCGGTCTTTCACCACGGAGATCACGGAGAACACGGAGAAGAGATTGAAGTTTTCAGTGTTCAGTTTTCAGTGAAGACGCATACTTGAACGACTGAAAACTGAAAACTGAAAACTTCCTCCCCTCCATGGTGAATCCCCACGCAAGGCCCAGCCGTCACTTACCCGCCACGAGCTTGTCCACCTCATCCTCGCCCGGCAAACCAAACGAATAAATCGCCCCGGTGTATTGCTTCGGGAAGAACGACTCGTAATCTCCCGGCGAGAACAGCGTATTCCCCGAACCCACATACACCCGCCCGCGCGACACCGACGGTCCGCTCCACACAGGACCGATCTCGATTTCCTTCAACAGTTCTCCGCTCGCGGCATCCACCGCGACCAGCTTGCCGCTCGCCACGGTCGTGAAGTACGCCACGCCGTTCGCGATCGCAATTCCCGACGCCACTGGGTCGCCCACGTTTGTATAACTCGGCTTCGGCGCAGGCCCGCCGATTTTCGCCACCTTCGGCCGTTCATGCCGCCATAGCTCTTGCGACAAGTCCGCGCTCACGGCGGTCACGCGCCCGCCGGTCGGCGGCGCGCCGCTGGCCGCCGGCGTTTCCTGCGAGCCAAGCCGAATCGTGTCGATGCCATTGGTGAAGATCGACGTTCCATCCGTCGCGCAGCCCGATTGCAACCCGCCGATCGCGCTCGGCAGCGCCAACACGCGCGGATCCGGCGTCGGCGTCAGCGGATAAGTTGGCGGCCCCAGATAGAGCGGCGTCTGCGCGAGCAGTTCCCCGTTCTCCGCGCGGAACACATAGAACCCGCCGTTCTTGCAACCCGCCCCGACGATCTTCGTCTGCTTTCCATCGACATCGATCGTCAACACCTTGGGCGTATCGCCGATCGATTGATCCTTATAGCGCCCCTCCTCGGGATTGTACGACCGCATCGAGTTCGTCCAGACGTCGCCGGGATTGATCTGCGTCACCCATTTCTCGCCGCCGGTTTTCACGTCGAGCGCAATCACCGCGCACGATTCCCGCGTATGCAGCGCCGGGTTGTCATCGGTCGGCTTCCGCGGCGCAGTGTTTACGTCGCTGCCGAAATAAATCGTACCCGACTCCGCGTCGAACGACGGCGAGCTCCAGATCGAGCTCGTGCCAGGCCCGAAGTAAAACTTGTGCTCGCCCCAGGAGTCCTTCATCACGATCGGCGGATCAAGTTTCTCCGGCTTCGGCCCGACGTCGTACTTCCACACGACGTGCCCATCGGCGGGATCGAGCGCCACAACAAATCCGCGCCCACTGCTGCCCTTGTAGAACGCCGACCCGGCGATCAACTGCTCCAACGCTCCGCCCCCCAGCAGGATTTTGCCGTCGGCCAGAATCGGCGAAGCGAAAATCCAGTTCAACGGATGCGCCCCGGGAAAACCCTCCGCTCGCGTATTCACCTTCCACCGCTCAGCCCCGGTCTCGCGATCCAGCGCATAAATCCATCCGCCCAGATCGCCGAAATACACCGCGTCCTCAGTCACCAGCGCGGACGTCATGATCGCCTGATCCGACCCGCGGAACTTCAACTTGTCGACCACGCCGTTCGCCGCGCCGCCCCCCTCGTCCCCCGACTTGATCGGCGGATACGCCGGATTGCGATACGACCACTTGAGCGTCCCATCCGGCCGCAGCGCATAGAACGTCGCCTCGGTCGCCGTGCCGAAATACACGCAACCATTCACGACGCTCGGAGTGGCATGCACCACGCCCACTAACTGCCCAGAACCCTCGGCCGGAAACCGCCACTTTTCGACGAGCCCGCCGACATTGGCTGGCGACAACGTCTGCTCCGCCGCATTGAACCGCCAGCCAGCCACGTCGCGGTTATACATCGGCCAATCCGCCGCCTCCGGCGCCGCGGCGAACGCTAACGATGACCAGCTAACGGCAATGACGGTCCAGAGCATCACGGTGAGCCGGGAGTGAAGCCGATTTTTCATGCGAAGAGCAATGTGAGCGAAATGAGAAGACAAGAAGACGTCGCGCCCGCGCCCCCCCGGCCAAACCGCCAAGCCCAGGGAAGGCCATCGACGACGTCACGATCGCTAGTGGTTATCGGAGGCCTTCCCTGGGCTTAACCGCGCCGACGTGGTTGCGGCGAATTATCGCACCCGCGCAGGAGATTCGCCAGCGGCGTCAGAATATTGTGCAATGTGCAAGGCTGGAAGCAGAAAAACGGTGAACTTCGGCATGGCGCGCCCCGCTGCCATTTCGCCTATGATAAAGAGAAGTCCATCGCCAAGCTGCGGTATTGCGCGTGCCCCACGTCACCTTTGTACCACTCGTCGGCTTTCGCGTCCGCGAAGCGGAAATGCTGGAACTCGGCATGTCCCTGCCGGGCCTGCAAGATCGCGCGCGGGCCATCGGCCAACTACCGGCGCTGGGACTGCTAACGCTCGCCGGAATGTTGCCGCAAGATTGGACCTGCGACTATCTTCCGCTCGACACAATTAATCAAGATGCCGTCGATCGTATCCTAACCAACCGCCCCGACCTGGTCGCCATTTCCGCACTCGCCGCCTCAGTGCTCGATGCCTACCGCCTGAGCGAACAATTGCGCTCCACGGGCGTGCCGACGGTCATCGGTGGTTTGCACGCCACGGCCATGCCGGATGAAGCAGCTCGATTCTGCGATGCGGTCGTCGTCGGGTCCGCCGAATCCGTTTGGCACGAAGTATTGTCGGATGCCCGCACAGGTCACCTGTGCAAAGTCTACGATGCGCGAAAACGGCCTGCCCCGATCGCCTGGTCGACACCGCGCTTTGACTTGCTGTCGCACGATGTGTCACGCTACACGTTGCAAACTCAGCGAGGTTGCCCGCTGGCTTGCGATTTCTGCGCGGCCAGCCGGCTGCTTGGCGGATTTGTCGAGAAGCCCGCCGAGCGCATTGATGAGGAATTGCAGGCCATTGGCCGCCTGTCGCCGCGTCCGGCAATAGAATTGGCCGACGACAACACGTTCGCCGGAACTCGCCCGCCGGAAGAGTTGTTCGACGTGCTGGAACGCAGCGGCGCCCGCTACTTCACGGAAGCGGATTGGCGCATCGGCGAGCGACCGGACGTGCTAGCGGGGCTCGCTCGATCCGGCTGCCTGCAAGTTCTGATGGGCGTCGAGTCGTTGGTGTTCCGCTATCCCGGAATGGGACAAAAACAAGCCGAGTTAGACCGAGTGCTAGCATCCGTCGAACGCATTCAGGCAGCCGGCGTGGCCGTCAACGGCTGCTTCATACTCGGCGCGGATGGGGAAACGAGGGCGTCGATCGATCGACTCGTTGATTTCTTGCTCACGAGCCCTTTTGCCGATATTCAAATTACCCTCCAAACCCCTTTCCCTGGCACGCAACTGCGCCGCCGCCTGTCGGATCAAGGTCGATTGCTCGAAGATCGCGACTGGTCGCACTATACGCTCTTCGACGTCACCTACCGCCCGGATAGGATGTCCGTCGAAGAGCTGGAACAAGTGTTCCGTGATGTTTTGCGCGCAGTCTTCAGTAATGCGGCGACACAACGCCGGAACTGCATTCGCCGCGACGTCTGGCGCAAAGGCCGTGCCCTCAGAAGCAAGTCGCGCAGCAACAAGTTGCCAGTAGAAGCAGGAACTCATCCATGCCAGACGCCGTAAGCGCGACGACAATCCTGCGCTACCTATCCGGCGATAGGCAAGCGATTCAGTCGTTGATTGAATGCCCGCGCGCCTTGTGGCTCGGATTGATCTTTGTCATCTCGGCCGGCTTCGCCCGCGAGTACGACGCGGAGAGCCTGCTGCATGAGCCGTGGTACCTGTTGATTCCGGTCGCCGCGTCGCTCCTAACGTCGTTTCTTCTATACGCGCTGCTTTATGGAGCGGCGCTCAGCAAGAACGTTTCCATTCGGCCGGTCGCCATTCCATCGTCACCGGACAATGATGTGATCGCGACCCTCGCCGACCGCCCTCCACTACGCCGCTTCTGGGGATTGTATCCGACGTTCCTCACCCTCTACTGGATGACCGCGCCGCTGGCCTGGCTCTATGCGATCCCCGTCGAGCGATTCCTGTCGCCCTACGACGCCGCCGTGACCAACTATTGGTTTCTCGCGTTCGTTTCCGTGTGGCGCGTTCTCCTCATCTCGCGCGCCGCGTCCATCATGTTCTCCGCGCCGTTTGGACTTGTGCTGTGTCTGGTGCTGCTGTTCGCGGATACGGTCGTGCTGGTCGCGTCATTCACAATTCCGCAACCGGTGTTCCAAGTCATGGGAGGCGTGCATCACAACGCGCTTGAGCAGTTGAACGCTGGCATTTCGGGGATGTCTTGTTGCTTTAGCGTCCTGCTCTGGCCCGTGTTGTTTGCCATTGCAACAAGCTGCTTTAGCGCGCAGGGGGACGCATGGACCATGCCTCGGAAACGAGGCCAACCACGCAACGTTCATCGCTCCGCTTGGATGCTCTCAGCATGCTCGATCGTCGCGTGGGCCGGGATTCTTCCCTTTACGCAACGGGAGCAGTTTTTGCGATACGAAGTGGAGCGCGAACTAATTTACGGTAACCTGCGACACGGGCTCGCAATGATGTCAGAGCGTCAGCGAGTCGATTTTCCGCCAGGTTGGTCGCCTCCGCCGTACTGGGAAAAGCGGAACTACGAGCCAGACTTTGGAGATGTGCTCACAGCGATTTCAACTGAGCCCGTCGCAGGCTGGGTCAAAGACGTCTATTGGTCGATCGCCGAAGAGCGATTCGCCGACGCTTCGTTTCAGTGGTATCCAGGGGATGGGCACGAAGGTGACTTCCGAGCACATTCGGTTTATCTCGACCTGCACCCAGAGCGCGATCGTGTCATTCGCGAAGCCGCACCCGACATGCGTCGATACATTAAATGGGCGTCAGATTCAACAGTAGATCAGATCGCGATCGCCGAAAAATTCAAACGCCTCCTCCAATCCCTCCCCGGCGAGGACCTGCTGAAAGAGCCGTCGCCAGAGCAACACGATTGATTGTTTCTCTCGCGCGCCAAGGCGATACGTTGTGGCATGGTCTCCCGACCATGCCACCGGCCCGACCGAAGGTCTCCCTTTCCGAAAGCACCAGTCCCGACGTGGCACGGTCGGGAGACCGTGCCACAACAAGGATGCCACAACCAGGCGCGCAGGTTATATTGTCAGCATCCGCGATCTCGCCCACTCACCGAGCCTTCCGCCATGTCCACGCGCCCGTCCCGCCGCCAATTCCTCAAAACCACCGCCGTCACCGCTGCCGCGTTCGGTTTCCCTATCATCATCCCCGCCTCGGCGCTTGGCCGGGGGCGTGTTGCGCCGAGTAACCGCGTCAACGTGGCGATGATCGGCACCGGGAACCAGGGCTTCAATGATCTGCGCAGCTTTCTACCGGATGAGCGCGTGCAGCTCGTCGCCGTGTGCGATGTGAATCGTGGGAGTCTCGGTTACTGGGACGGCAAGCTCGGCGGGCGGGAGCCGGCGAAGCAGTTGGTCGAGGAGCATTACGCCGCGGACAAGGCGTCCGGCACATACAAAGGCTGCGACGCCTACGTCGATTTCCGTGAAGTGCTTGGCCGCGACGACGTCGACGCCGTGGAGATTTGCACGCCCGATCATTGGCACGCGATTCCGGTCATCGCGGCGGCGCGGGCGAAGAAGGACATTTATTGCCAGAAGCCACTGTCGCTGACGATCGTCGAAGGTCGCCGAATGAGCGACGCGGTCAAACAGCACAACGTCATCTTTCAGACCGGCAGCCAGCAACGTTCCGACAGCAACTTTCGCCGCGCCTGCGAACTGGTCCGCAACGGCCGCATCGGCAAGGTGCATACCGTCCGCGTCGGGCTGCCGGCCGGACGCGTCGATTTCGCCAAGACCGGCGATCAGAAGCAAACCGCGCCGGTGCCGGACGGATTCGAATACGACCGCTGGCTCGGCCCCGCGCCGGAGGCGCCGTACGCGCCCGCGCGCTGCCACGTGAATTTTCGTTGGATCTACGATTACTCCGGCGGCATGGTCACCGACTGGGGCGGGCATCATCCCGACTGCGCGCAATGGGGCCTGGGCACGGACGCCACGGGGCCCGTCGAAATCCGCGCGGCGAAAGGCGTCTTCCCGCCCGACCCGCTCTGGAACACCGCGACGGAGTTTTATTTCGAAGCCATCTACGCTGACGGCGTAAAGCTGATCCTCTCCGACAAGGAACGTTCCGGCGTCACCTGGGAAGGCACCGAAGGCAAAGTCTGGGCGAACCGCGGCGAACACGACGCGGAACCGAAAAAGCTGCTCGACACGGTCATCGGCCCGAACGAAATCCACCTCTACAAAAGCGACGACCACTTCCGCAACTTCATCGACGGAGTTCTGACGCGGACGGAATGCGTCGCCCCGGTGGAAACGGCGCATCGCTCGATCACCATCTGCCACCTCGGCAACATCGCCATGCGCCTCGGCCGCGAAAGTTTGCGCTGGGACCCGGCGCAGGAGACAATCTTCGATGACGCAGAAGCCACGGCGATGCTCAGCCGGAAATACCGTGAGCCTTGGACGTTGGACTGATGCGGAGGATTCACCATGGAGGGCACGGAGAACACGGAGGGGGGAGGAGAGGAGAGTTTGAAGTTTTCCGTGTTCAGTTTTCAGTTGGATTCGATTGACACTTGCGCTGCTCGACGGGCCTAACCGAAATCAACTGCGACTGCCGTTCCATTGCCAACATTCAACAACTCAAAGCACCCGACCCGCGCGCCGCCCGCCCTTCCACCCGTCTCACTCCCACTGAAAACTGAACACTGAAAACTTCAAACTCCTCCCCTTCCGTGTCCTCCGTGCTCTCCGTGGTGAATCCCCGTTTACACTTCCGCCTACAAAACCACCTCGCTTAAGAACGCCCCACCCATGCGATATCTCCTTCCACTCCTGCTCTCCCTCGTCGTTCTCCCGACAGCCAACGCTGCCGAGAATTGGCCGCAACTCCGCGGGCCGCTGGCGTTAGGCGTCGATGAGCGCGACGACGCGCAACTCCCCGACACTTGGTCCACCACGGAAAACGTACTCTGGAAAACCGACCTGCCCGGCCGCGGTTGGTCGTCGCCCGTCGTGTGGGGAAATCGCGTGTTCCTGACGACGGTGGTGAACACCGGCGAGTCGGAAGCCCCCAAGAAAGGCCTCTACTTCGGCGGCGATCGCCCGGAGCCGCCGCAAGCGCCGCATCAATGGAAGGTGTATTGCCTTGATCTCGCCAGCGGCGAAATCCTCTGGGAACGGCAAGTTCACGAAGGCCAACCGCAAAGCTCGATTCACTTGAAGAACAGCTTCGCCTCCGAGACGCCGGTCACCGATGGTGAGCGCGTCTACGCGATGTTCGGCAACGTCGGCATCTTCTGTTTCGACCTGGAAGGCAACGAGCTTTGGCGACATGAGTTACCAGTACACAAATATCGCCTCGGCTGGGGCACAGCCGCATCGCCAGCCTTGCATCAAGGACGCCTGTACGTCGTCAACGACAACGAAGAAGCCTCGTACTTGGAATGCCTCGACGCGAAAACCGGCGCTCCAATCTGGCGCGTCGATCGCGACGAAAAAAGCAACTGGGCCACGCCGTATATCTGGGAAAACGACGTCCGCACGGAATTGATCACGCCCGGCACCAACAAGGTTCGCTCCTACGATCTCAACGGCGAACTGCTCTACGAGTTGGGCGGCATGTCGAGCATCACCATTGCCACGCCTTACTCGAAACACGGCCTGCTCTATGTCAGCTCCGGCTACGTGCTCGACCCCAAGAAGCCGCTGTTCGCGATCAAGCCCGGCGCGAGTGGCGATATCTCATTGGCCGACGACGCGACCAGCAACGATCACATCGCGTGGTGCCAGAAAGACGCCGCTCCGTATAACCCAACGACGATCATCTACGGCGACCTGCTGTACGCCCTGCTCGATCGCGGGTTCCTCACCTGCTACGACGCGCACACCGGCGCGATGGTCTACGACAAGCAACGCTTACCGGAAGGCCAGGCGTTCACTTCGTCCCCTTGGGCTTACGGCGGCAAGATCTTCTGCCTCAACGAAGACGGCAAAACCTTCGTCGTCAAGGCCGGCCCGGAATTCGAGTTGCTTCACACCAACGACCTGGCCGAAGACGACATGTGCATGGCCACGCCGGCGATCGTGGGGGATAAACTGCTGATTCGCACAGCGGCCCGCGTGTATTGCTTTAGGAATACGGTGGGGGCGAGTCGTTAACGGACACACGCGCGTTATGGCACGGTCTCCCGACCGTGCCATTGATGGCGAGGCGCTGGAGCCAGTTCGGGAGACCTTCGGTCGGTCGAGTGGCACGGTCGGGAGACCATTGGTATCTACACATCTCGGAAGGAACCACGAAAAACACGAAAGGCACGAAAGTTTGGGATGTTTGGCAAACTTGCGGTGGCCATTTGAAGGCAGATCGCCTAGCCGACGTCCCTTTGGCACTTCCAGCGCAATCCAATACTCGACAAGACTTTCGTGCCTT
>JAWXBP010000512.1 GCA_034440135.1 Planctomycetia bacterium | reverse complement strand
GGTCAAAGAACTCGCCTCGCAAACGTCCACCGCCACGGAAGACATTCGTACCCGCATCTCGGCGATTCAAGTTACCGCCCGCGATACGGTGCTGGCGATGGGCAACATCCGCGAAGTCATGACCCGCATCGACGAAGCGGCGAAATCCATCGCCGTCGCCGCCGATCAACAGACCGGCGCTGTCCAACAAATCGCCGCGCGCGTGGCCCATGTCGCCGAGACATCGCAAATCATTAGCAGTGGCGTAACCCAGTCGGCCCAGGCCTGCTCGGAAATCTCGCGGCACATCGTCAACGTCGATCAGGTCCTCCAGGACACCGTGACCGGCGCCCAGCGGAGCAACGGAGCGGGCCAACAACTCTCCGACGTGGCCAATGACTTGCTCACGCTCATGCAGGGCTTCAAGATCCGTCAGGCGGATTTGGCGGAAGCAACTGACGCCACTGCAGCCTAGCAACTTCACCGCTAGCTCATGGCCCGAGCACTTGTGCGCGACCCCAGGTCACGTCCAGGAAATCCTTGCGCAAATCGCCTATTCTAGCTGTCCGAAAAAGTTTAACCCACGCTGTGCAATCGTCCGATTCTAACGTCACGTCGAAAAGCGATGGGCGCTAGGCAATTGGGGATATCCTGCCGCGACGACGCCGTTTTCGAGGGTGCGATCGTCACAATTGGGAGTTTTCGCCAACCGGCGGGCGGCGTATCATTACGCCGGAACCAAGTGGTGAGTCGTTATCGGACGGCTCCCACCACCGTACAGAGGGGTTAGGCTGCGGACAATGAACATCCTGTTTACCACCAGCGAAGCAGTCCCGTTCGCCAAGACCGGAGGGTTGGCGGATGTGTGCGGTGCTTTGCCGGTGGAACTCGCCCGCCAGGGGCAGTCGCCCGTCGTAATCATGCCGGCATATCGCCACGTGTTCGCCTGTGGGCAATCGATCGTCCCGACGGGCGTCGACTACACAATTCCCATCGGCACGAAACAAGTTCGCGGCAGCTTTTGGAAGGGGAAACTCCCCGAGAGCGACGTCCCCGTCTACTTCGTCCGGCAAGACGACTACTTTGATCGGCCGCAGCTCTATACCGAGAACGGCGTCGACTACATCGACAACTGCGAGCGCTACGTCTTCTTTTGCCGCGCGGCCTTGGAAGCGATCCGGCTGCTCGACTTGAAGGTCGACCTGATCCATTCACACGACTGGCAAACCGGTCTGATTCCCGTGTACTTGAAGTCCGAGTATCGCGGCATCCCCGGCTACGAGGGCATCGGCACGCTGCTGACGATCCACAACATGGCCTTTCAAGGCATGTTCTGGCACTGGGACATGCTGCTCACCGGGCTCGATTGGCAGTTCTTTGATTGGCAGCGGATGGAGTTCTACGGCAAGCTCAACCTGCTGAAATCGGGACTGGTCTTCGCCGACGCGCTCAATACCGTGAGCCCGCGCTACTCCGATGAAATCCAATCCGCGCCCTTGGGCTGTGGCTTGGAAGGCGTGCTGCAACAGCGCCGCGGCGTGTTGACCGGCATCATCAATGGCGTCGATTACCGCGAGTGGGATCCGTCGACCGATACGAACTTGCCGGCGCAGTTCTCAGTCGAAACCGCCGCTGCCGGCAAGGCCGCCAATAAGGCTGCGCTGCAGCGCGAATTGAAACTACCGGAATCCCCCGGCGCGCCGATGTTAGGTTTCGTCGGTCGTTTGACGGAACAAAAAGGCATCGACCTGGTCGCCTCGGTGATGCAGGAATGGCTCAGCACGCAGAACGTGCAGTGGGTGATCCTCGGCACGGGCGAGTCGAAGTACCACGAACTGTTCAGCATGTTGGCGCAGCGCTACCCGCAGCGCGTCAGCACGACGCTGCAATTCGATAACGCGCTGGCCCACCGCATCGAGGCCGCGTCGGACATGTTCCTCATGCCGAGCCGCTTCGAGCCCTGCGGGCTCAACCAACTTTACAGCCTGAAATACGGCGCCGTTCCAGTCGTTCGCGCCACCGGCGGACTGGCGGATACGATCACGAATCTTACCAGTGAAACGCTCGCCAATCGCACGGCGAACGGCTTCAGCTTCGTCGAGTACAGCCCCATGGCGTTTCGCGAAGCGCTGGAACGGGCGCTCACGGCGTATGCGCATCCCGATCTCTGGTCGCAACTCGTGGCCAACGGCATGAAGCAAGATTGGTCCTGGTCGCGCAGCGCGCGGGACTACGTCGATCTTTACGAATCGACGCTCAGCCGAGTGCGGAGAACCGTGTCGGTGTGAGGCGGGGGGTAGTGAAGGAGTAGAGGAGAATAGGAGTAGAGGAGTAAAGAAGTAACGGAGTACAGGATGAGGCGCGGGACAATGTAGGGATACAGGCACCACACGGATCGGAAACTACTTTACTCCCCTTCTCCTTTATTGCTCCGCCTCCTCCCAACATGCACGACGTCTCGCTCGCGATCATCTGGCACCAGCACCAGCCGTACTATCCAGACGACATCGGCCAGGACAATCCCATGCCTTGGGTGCGCTTGCACGCGACCAAGGACTATTGGGGCATGGCGATGTTGCTCAAGGAGATTCCGGAGTTCCATTGCACGATCAACCTCGTGCCGAGTTTGCTGGCGCAGTTGCTGGCGTATCTCGAAGGGCACGAGGATCATCATCTGCGCGTGTCGCGGCTGCCGGCCGATGGTCTGGCCGAAGCCGACATGCACTACCTGCTCGACAATTTCTTCATGGTCCATCCGGACCATATGATCCGCCCCTACGCGCGCTATCACGAGCTCTACCGCAAGCGCGGGATGGGCGTCGACGGCGCGGCGCGCGCGGCGAAGCGCTTCAATCGCCAAGACATCATCGACCTCCAAGTCTGGTCGAACCTGACCTGGATTCACCCGCTGGCCTTCGAGCAAGACAAAGAGCTCCGCGCTTTCCGCGAACAAGGCAAGCAGTGGACCGAAGAAGAAAAGGCCTGGCTGCTCAAAAAGCAGATGGCGCTGTTGGCCGAAGTCGTCCCGCTGCATCGCGAGTTGATGGAACGCGGCCAACTAGAACTGACGACTACGCCGTTCTACCATCCGATCCTGCCGTTGCTCTGGGACAAGCGTCAGGCGCGTCGCGCGATGCCGGACGTGCATCTGCCGAAGCATCTGGACGGCTATGCGGAAGACGCGCAGAAGCACATCGAGATGGCGGTCGCCTACCACGAGGAACACTTTGGCTGCAAACCGCGCGGGATGTGGCCCTCGGAAGGTTCGGTCTGCGAGCCCATGATCGGCTCGGTCGCCAAGGCCGGCATCGATTGGATCGCCACCGACGAGGAGATTCTCTCCTGCTCGACGGACGGCTGGGTCTCCCGCGATGGTCACGGCTACCTGCGCAATCCGCACATGCTGTATCGCCCTTGGAAGCTCGAACAAGGGGGCAAAGACCTCCAGATCGTCTTCCGCGATCACGCCATGAGCGATCAGATCGGCTTCCACTATCAGCGGTTTCACACCGATCACGCGGTCAACGATTTCATCGGCAAACTGGAAGCCATCGGCAACGCCACGCACGAAAACGCGGGGCATCGCCCATCGTTGGTCAACATCATTCTCGACGGCGAGAACTGCTGGGAGTATTACCACAACGCTGGCGTCGATTTCCTGCGCCAGCTGTATCGCCGCGTGGCGTCGCATCCCAAGATCACGCCGACGCGCGTCTGCGATTACATCGACCGCCACCCGGCCACCGACAAGATCGGGCACCTGTTTCCCGGCAGTTGGATTCAGCACAACTTCGGGATCTGGATCGGCCACCACGAGTGCAACCGCGCTTGGGACTTGCTGTTCGAGACGCGGCATCACCTGAAACAGGCCGAGGCCAGCGGAGAAAAAACCGCCGAACAGTTGCAACTTGCTTGGCGCGAAATGTACATCGCCGAAGGAAGTGATTGGTTCTGGTGGTTCGGCGACTCGCATTCCAGTGCGCAAGACGCGGTCTTCGATCGCCTGTTTCGTAAGCACCTGCAAAACATCTACCAAGTGCTCGGCGACCAGATTCCCACGGACTTGCTGCGCCCGATTAGCCAAGGGCATCAGCAGGCCCGCATGCACAGCGAACCAACCGGCCTGCTGTCGGTGAAAGTCGACGGCCGGCAGACCTACTTCGAGTGGCTCAACGCCGGGCATTACCGCGCCAGCGGCTCGCGCGGCACGATGTCGATGCAAACCGACAGCCGAATTACCGATCTCCGCTTCGGTTTCGACACCAAGCGGTTGCTCGTCCGCTGTGATTTGCGCGGCGGCATCGCCCGGGAGCAATTAGCCGACGTCTCCGCATTGCGGCTCGTCTTCCTGCAGCCAGAAGGGTTCGAACTGATTATTTCGCACCCCGACTGGGCGGAACCGATTTTGCAGTTGTATCACCAGGACGTCCCGGTGGCGGAGTCCGGCGTGGCCGCATCGACCGATCGCATCGTCGAAATGGCCATCCCGCTCCAAACGCTGGGCCTCTCGACCGACGACCCGGTGCAGTTTTACCTGGAACTGCTGCAAACCGAACAATCACTGGAGCGCTCGCCGGTGGAAGGCGCCATCGAAACCACGGTCCCATCGCCGGAGTTTGAGTTGGTGATGTGGCAAGCGTGAGGAGGAAGTGATGAGTGCGGAGTGATGAGTAAATGCTCCGCGATGGCGGTTTTCCTGACTCATCACTCCGCACTCATCACTTGATTCAACAAACAACGACTGACTCACTTCAACTATGCCGGATTTACGCAAAGACCCTATCGTTGGCCGCTGGGTAATCGTGGCGAAGAGCCGCGCCAAGCGCCCGCACGATTTTGAGACGACGTCCCGGATGCGTTCCGGGGGGTATTGCCCGTTTTGCGCAGGGAACGAAGACGCCACGCCCGGAGAGATCCTGGCCTATCGAAAACCCGGCACGCCCGCCAATCAGGAAGGCTGGCGGGTGCGCGTGGTGCCGAACAAGTTCCCGGCATTGGAAATCGAAGGAGACCTCAACAAGCGCGGCGACGGCATCTACGACATGATGCGCGGCGTCGGCGCGCATGAGGTGATCATCGAGTCGCCCCAGCACCTGCTCAGCACGGCGGATTTGGAAGAAGAAGAGCTGCGCGAGGTGTTCTGGGTCTATCGCGATCGGTTGATCGACCTGAAGAAAGACCCGCGCTTGGTCTACGGGATGATCTTCAAGAACGTCGGCGAACAGGCCGGCGCGTCGCTCGAACACACGCACAGTCAGTTGATCGTCACGCCGATCGTGCCGATCAGCGTCTGGGAAGAGATGACCGGTTCGCTGGAGTTTTACAATTATCGCGGACGCTGCGTGTATTGCGATATGATCCAGCAAGAACTGGCTAACGAGAAGCGCATCGTCCTCGATACCCCGCGCTTCCTTGCCTTCTGTCCGTTCGCCAGCCGCTTCCCGTTCGAGACCTGGGTGGTGCCGAAGGCGCATTCGAGCCACTACGAAAACATCCAGAAGAACGCCGTCGAAGACCTCTCAACCGTCATGCGTCAGGTCATCGGCAAGATCGAAGTCGCGCTCGACCGCCCGGCGTACAACTACATTATCCACACCGCGCCGTTTGACAGCCAGGAATTGGCGCACTATCACTGGCATATTGAAATTATTCCGCGTTTAACGAAGACGGCGGGCTTTGAGTGGGGTACCGGCTTTTACATCAATCCGGTTCCGCCCGAAGATGCGGCGGCATTTCTCCGCGACGTCGACATGGATGCGCGAACTACGAAAACTCTTCCGGTTAAGAAGACTGGATAAATCATGCCCAATCCGTTGCGCTTCGTCATCGTTCTCCACAACCATCAGCCGGTCGGCAACTTCGACGGCGTGATCGAACAGGCGTACCAGGACAGCTACCTGCCGTTCCTGGAAGTCTTCGATCGCCACCCGTCGCTGCGCATCGGGCTGCACACGTCGGGCTGCCTGATGGAATGGCTCGACGTCCATCACCCGGAATACGTCGATCGCCTCGCGCGGCTCGTCGCGGAAGGCCGCATCGAGATCGTCGGCGGCGCGTTTTACGAGCCGATCCTGGCGATGATCCCCTCGCGCGACCGCATTGGGCAGATTTCCAGCTACACGCATTGGCTGGAACAACGGCTGGGCGCGAAGGTCCGAGGCATGTGGATCCCCGAACGCGTTTGGGAGCCGACCTTCGTCAGCGACCTGGCCGCGGCCGGCATCGAGTACACCGTGCTCGACGACTTCCACTTCAAAAACACCGGTCTGCTCGACGATCAACTGCACGGCTACTATCTGACCGAAGACGACGGCAAGTTGCTGGGCGTCTTCCCTGGCAGCGAGCGGCTCCGCTACACAATTCCGTTCGGCACCGCCGAGGAAACGATCGAATACCTGCGCGGCATCGCCGAGCGGCAGCCCGGCGCGGTCGTCGTCTTCGGCGACGACGGTGAAAAACTCGGCACCTGGCCGGAAACCAAGAAGCACGTCTACGAAGACGGTTGGCTGGAACGCTTCTTCCTCGCGCTCGAAGCCAACGCCGATTGGATCAAGCTCGGCACCTTGGCCGAAGCCTTCGAACAAACGCCGCCGATCGGCAAAGTTTATCTCCCCGATAGCAGCTACCGCGAGATGACCGAGTGGTCGCTCCCGTACGCGCGGTTGGCCGAATACGAGCAGATCGTCCACGACGCCGAGCATGAACCGCTCTGGCCGCAGATCAAGCCGTTCGTTCGCGGCGGCTTCTGGCGAAACTTCAAGGTGAAGTATCCCGAAGCCGACGAGATGTACACCCGTATGATGGGCGTTAGCCGCCGGCTGGAACAACTGCAAGAAGCCGGCCGCAACGGCGACGTCATGGAGTACGCCCGCACCGAGCTGTACCGCGCGCAATGCAACTGCGGCTTCTGGCACGGCGCCTTCGGCGGCATTTACTTGCCGCATTTGCGGAACGCCGTCTACAACCATCTGATCGCGGCCGAGAACCTGCTCGATCGCGCGGAACAACGCGCCGAGCATTGGGTGGAAGCCCAGGCCGGCGACCTGAATTTCGACGCGCGACAGGAAGTATCTCTGGCCAATGATCGCCTCGTGGCCCTAGTCGCGCCGCATCGCGGCGGGCAGATCTACGAGTTGGACGTGCGGACTATTTGCCACAACCTGATGGCCACGCTGACGCGCCGTCCCGAGGCTTATCACCGCAAGGTGCTGGCCGGCAATCAGGCCAGCGCCGACAAGGCCGCCAGCATTCACGATCGCGTCGTCTTCAAACAAGAAGGCCTCGATCAACGTTTGCAATACGACACCTATCAGCGCAAGTCGCTGCTCGATCATTTCTTCGACAACGAAACGACTCTCGCCGCGCTCGTCGGCGGCCAGGCGCTCGAACGCGGCGATTTCCTCACCGGCGTCTACGAAGCCCGAGTGCGGCGTAATCCGGATCGCATTCAGGTCCAAATGACCCGCGACGGCAACGCCTGGGGCACGCCGCTCAAGGTCACCAAGGGGCTCACGCTCGAGGCCGGCAGCTCCACGCTGGAGATTGCCTACCTGATCGAAGGCCTGCCGAAAGATCGCCCGTTCCATTTCGGGGTGGAATTCAATCTCGCGGGACTGCCGTCCAACGCTGGCGACCGCTACTTCCGCGACAGCCACGGCCGCCAACTCGGCCATCTCGGCACGCAACTCGACTTGCAGGATGTCGACTCAGTCGGCCTGATCGATCAATGGCTCGGCATCGACGTTGGCTTTTCGATCTCCCGCCCGACCGGCATCTGGACGTTCCCGATCGAAACCGTGAGCCAAAGCGAAGGCGGCTTCGAGCTGGTGCATCAATCCGTGACGGTGATCCCGCACTGGCTCGTCACCGGCGACCAACACGGCCGCTGGAGCGTGACGATGAACCTCTCGCTCGACACCACGCTGGCCGAAAGCCGCATGGAACGCCCCGGCGCAGTGGCGGTGGGGTAGCGCCTGCTAAGTGCATATAGAGCCAGAAGCGTCAGCGCCGGGAGCGCACCGGGATACGGCGCTGTCAGCAGTGCGCTCCGGGCGCTAACGCTTCTGGCGCCATCTTTTGCTCCGGGCACGACTCAAGGTTCTTGACCGCTCTTTTATCTACGCCCTTGTTATCTCTCATGCCGGAAACAAATCAGCCAATCCGGATCTATGCCGACTTTAACAACGCTGATCGACTCGGACGCGTGCGACTCAGTGTTAAAGGAACGCGGGATGACCTAGTTGCACTAGGTATTGAATTGCAAAGCGGAATGAGCGTTGAGCTGTATGACGATGATGAAATTGAGACGCCTGGTCGTGTGGAGTGGAGTCCGGTGGAAGGTTGGGTTGCAGT
>JAWXBP010000511.1 GCA_034440135.1 Planctomycetia bacterium | reverse complement strand
GGGTTTGCACCCCTGGCTATTGTCTGTCGCCCCTACCGGGGCTAGATCATGTTGACGTTCGTGTGTCGTGGCATCACCTGGATTGCTTACCCCAGCACCTTTCCGAACTCCTCCTCGTTCATCCCCACGAACAACTGCTTGCCGCGGCGGAAGGTTGGGGCGCGGAGGTTGCCGCTGGGGCCGATCAGGGCTGACTTCAATTCCGCGTCGGTCGGCGGCGACTTTTTCATGTCGAAATGGAGCACCTTCTTCCCTTTGGTCGCCCAGACGTGACTCGCTTCTCGGGCTAGGGCCACGGCCTCTTCGGGACCGAGACGCGTTTTGCGGGCGTCGACTTGCTCGGTGATGGTCGCCTCCGCTGCTTCGAGAAACGCGTCCGCCCGGGCACAGCTTTGGCAGTTCTTGCGGTGGTAGTACCAGTCGATCTTCATGCGGGTTTTTCAACATGTCAGGGAGATGATCTCGTGGCGTCGCCGGATTCTAGCCGCGGTGGACAATTCTCCCAGTGGGCGTTCCGGCGCGCGTTGCGACCCGCTGGGGCGGGGTCTATACTTGCGGCAATCCTGGCCCCGCCTGTTCGCGGCGTCTCGCCCGCAATCGCTTCATCGTTGAGAGGTATCGCACATGCCCACGTCGTTGGACCGTCGTGATTTCGTGAAGGCCGCCGGGGCCACTGGTCTCGGCTTGGCCCTTGGCTCTCTGACCGCCACTCGGGGACTCGCTTTCCCTGGCGACAAGGAGCCGCTCTACAAGATCTCCCTCGCCGAATGGTCGCTGCACCGCGCCTTGGGTGAGAAGAAGCTGGACAACCTGGATTTCTCCAAGGTCGCCAAGGAAGAATTCGGCATCGAAGGCGTTGAATACGTCAATCAGTTCTTCAAGAACAAGGCCAAAGACACCAAGTACCTGGCCGACCTCAAGCAGCGCGGCGACGACCTGGGCGTGGCCCACGTGCTGATCATGATCGACGGGGAAGGGCACCTCGGCGATCCGGACGAAGCCGAGCGGAAGAAGGCCGTCAAGAACCACCACCAATGGGTCGACGCGGCCAAGTTCCTCGGTTGCCACTCGATCCGGGTAAACGCCCACGCCGAGGGGACCTTCGAGGAACAGCAAAAGCTGGCCGCCGATGGCCTGCGGCAGTTGAGCGAGTACGGGGCGAGCCATGGGATCGGCGTGATCGTCGAAAACCACGGCGGCCTGAGTTCGGACGGCAGTTGGTTGGCCGGCGTGATGAAGCTGGTCGATCACCCCAATTGCGGGACGCTGCCGGACTTCGGCAATTTCAACCTTGGCGACGGCAAAACATACGACCGCTACAAGGGGACGGACGAGATGATGCCGTATGCCAAGGCCGTGAGCGCCAAGAGCCACGACTTCGACGCCGACGGCAACTGCATCGAGACCGACTACAAGAAGATGATGGAAATCGTCCTCAAGCACGGCTACCACGGCTGGGTCGGGATCGAATACGAGGGCAGCAAGATCTCCGAGCCGGATGGCATCAAGGCCACCAAGAAGCTGCTCGAAAAGGTCCGCGACGAGTTGTCGTAGTCCCTCCGTCAAACACCGCGGCTTAGGGCCGCGGTGGCTGGAGCAATCCTGAAACGAAGACGCGCCGCCCGCAAGAAACTGCGGGCGGCTTTTTTTGCGCGCCGGTGTCTTCTCCAGCTTCACATCAGTCGTCTGTTTTCGTCCATTTCAACCGCTTTGAACCGGACACTCCGAGAAATGGGAAAAGTCGCACTGCACAAGAACCGGGCAGCCGCGCGGCTGCCGGGTTCGTCGGCAGAATGCCACGCAAATAGGCACACTCGACGAATCGACGTAAGTGCTAGCGGTACAATGACATCGGAGGAAGCCTTGCCAGCACTGAAATGATGGTCACGTTCGAGCGGGAGGAACCGCTCGGAAAAGTGATCCACAGCCGTGTTTGGAAAAGGGAGTGACGATGAAACAACGAGGGAACGACGTCATCCGAGTCGCCAGTGAACTCTTCGAGCAGGGGCCGGACTGGGTGATCTTCTTCAAGGAGGTTCTGGGCATCGGCGGCATCGTCCGCCAGGTCTACGACACGCCGGAAGCCATGGCCGCCTTCGAGCGGACCGAGGAGTACGCTGAGATCAAGCAGATGCTCTCGGAACTTCGGCGCCGGGCGACGGAACGCGAGCCGTCGCGCGAGGCCATCCGCGTGATCACCGTCCGAATGCCGGAGAGTCTGCACGAGTCGCTCAAGGCCGAGGCGCTGGGCCACGAGATCAGCATTAACCAGCTCTGCATCGCCAAGCTCGTGAAGATCATCGACGAGCAGAACGACTTGCCGAAGAAGCGCAACGAGTCGGCGAGGCGTCGAAAAAGAGAGCTCGAAGTGGACCTGTAAGCCGGGTTCTGTCCCGGCCGCGGTTGCCCACGACCGGCGACGACCATTTCTCTAGGCCGGCGATTGCTCGCCGGCTCCAGCAACCTACCCGGAAGTCGGTAGCGGATCGGACCGATCCGCCGACCGCCCGTCGGTTCCGTAGAACCTGCGGGCGGTCGTGCTTCCTGTTTGGTCTTGCTCCCGATGGGGTTTACCTAGCCGAGCCGGTCGCCCGGCCCGCTGGTGCGCTCTTACCGCACCGTTTCACCCTTACCGCGCGGCCGGAGCCGCGCGGCGGTTTGCTTTCTGTTGCACTTTCCCTGGCCTCGCGGCCGGTGGCCGTTAGCCACCATCGTGTCCTGCGGAGCCCGGACTTTCCTCCCGCGCTTGCGCGCCGGCGGCCGTCCAGTCCACTTCGAGCTCTGGGGGGATTCTATCACATCCTCAATGAATCCTGTCGTCGGCACGCGCCATGCCAAGCCCAGGGCAGGCCCTCGAAATCGTTGCTATTGGAGGAGACTACGACGGCCTGCCCTGGGTTTGCTGGAGTAAAGCGCTTCGTCTCGCAGAACCCAGGGCAGGCCTCCGATGATTTTTGCCAGTAGCTGCGACTACGAGGGCCTGCCCTGGGCTTATTGCTTATTAGTTGTGGTGGTGGATGCTTTTCCTGGCATGCCCGGCATAATCCGCGCCGCCGGCAGTTCGGCCTGTCAAACCGAGGCGCTGAATCGTTGCCCCTGCCGCCGGCTTCGATCACGATGGAGGTTTGGCCTCGCATCTTGATTCTGCTTCAACGGTTGGTCGGCCAGCATGTTTCCACTTCGCAGGTCCCCTTGGACCCGTTCGCGCCGCGGCCTCGCCGCTCGGAGTACACCACGCCGCCCCCGGCTGTGGACGGAGCCGCTGGAGGACCGGCGGATGATGGCGCTCGTTTCGGTGTTTGCCAACAACACGTACAACGATGTTTCCGCCGACGGCGAAGTCAACCAGGTGATTCAGTCGCTGCAGGCGGCGAACCATACCGTCCGAACTTTTGGTGGAGTTTCGGCGGTAGACATTTTCTTTGCTACCGATGACGAGCAAGTCCTGGTCATCCCGGAGTTGGAAAACGGCAATCTGGCCGCCGTAGTTTCGAACGCTCAACTGAACGCATACGTCCAGTCGGGCGGGTCCGTCATTGTCTTTGGCACGCACAGTAGTACGAACTTCAACGAGATCGCGCTGCTGGCCTCTGCCTGGGGCATTGTCGCTATCGCGGGCGCTGACGGCCAACTCGGGACGGACACGATCACCGCGGCCGCCAACGGCACCTTCTTCGCGGGTGGTTCCAACACCATCACCGAACCGGATTCCACCAGCCGTCTCGTCACATCGTCGTTGCCGCCCAACGCGCGTTCGATCTACACGAATGGCGCCGACACGACCGTCGCCCAATTCCGCGTGGGACTCGGCCAAGTCATCTACTTGGGTTACGACTGGTTCAATGCCGCACCGTTGCCGGGCGCTCAAGACGGCGGCTGGAATGGCGTGCTGGACCGCGCTATCGATCAGGCGACGGCGTTGACGTATCAATCGACGACGTCGCAGAACTTGATCCTGCGCCGCAACCCGCCCACCAACACCTATCAGATTCTGGACGCCGCCACGAATGCGGTGCTGACGCAAAAGCGATTTGTCGAAACCAACCAGATCCTGATCACCGGCGCCGACAACCTGAATACCGGGCTCTCGATTGACTACAGTTTTGGCGGATTCATTGATGTACCGACGTTCTACAATGCTGGCGCGGGGGCGACGGACCGCCTGACGATCTCGGGCGCCAATTTCGCCAACACGGTGCATACGCTCAACAATGTGTTCGACGGCAGGATCACGCACGCTAACGTGGCGGTGAACTACACTGGCGTGGAGAACGCGGAAGATGTGACCGACGCGGACAACTACAGCCTGAGTACCACGAACAGCGCGGACGTCGCGATTGTTGACGACGGTCCCGCGGTGCTCGGTAATGCGACGATTCGATTCCGATCGACGAACGGCGCGTTCGGCAACATCCACGTGTCGCGCAAGCGATTCGTGACGTTCGATACGTTGGCCGGCGCGGATACTACGACCGTCAACCTGAGCGGTGACATTGACCGACTGGACGTGATGACCGTCAACTCCGGCGTCACGGACGGCGATGTGATCAATGTGTTGAACTGGACCGATGAGCCGCTCAATCTCACTAGTACCCTCGGCACCGACACCATCAATATCGGCAATGCCGGCATTACCTCGGGCATCCTGGGCGCGATCAGCATCTCCAATCCGCCCAATCTCACGGCGGTGCGGATCGACGCTTCGGCGGAAACCGCGGCCAAGTTAGTACGCGTGCGTGAGAATGAGGTCCAAGGCTTGACGCCGAAGCCCGTGGCCTACGTCGAGAACGATATCAGCACGCTAACGCTGCTGTCCGGTTCGGGCATCGACGATATCCGGGTTGAGAGCACCGCGGCCGGGAAGGCGACGTCGATCAGCGCCGGCGGCGGCAACGACACACTTTTGATCGAGGCGCCGCTCCTGGGGCCTGGTGGTACGCTGAGCATCGACGGTGAGGCCGGCGCCGACACGTTGACCATGCGCGGCGCGGGCATCACGAGCGTGGTGCACACCGTGACCGGTCCGGGCGCCGGTCAGTTTCTACACGACGGTCGGGCGACCAACTACGCGGGGATCGAGACGGCGCAAGACGCCACCGTGGCAACGAACTACTTGCTGTTGGGTACGGCCAACGCGGATGTCGTGAATGTCGTCGGCGGCCCCACGGTGCAAGGCGGGCTCACGACGCAGTTCAATTCCGCGAATGGCACGTTCAGCACGGTGAACGTCAATGGCAAGACGAACATCACTTACAACTCCGGCGCCGGCGCGGACACGATCACGCTCAACAATCCCGGCGGTTCCGCTGGTTTGACGGCGCTCACCCTCAACAGCGGCGGCTCCGACGGCGACGTGGTGAATGTGCTAGCGACGCGCGACGGCGTGAACACGACGATCACGAACTCCAGCGGCGCGGACACGGTGAATGTCGGCAACGCCGGGCTGCTAACTGGCATCCTCGGCGCGCTGACCGTCAATGGCGCATCGAACCTGACGGGTCTGAACATCAACGCGGGCGCTGACACCACAGCGCGCAACGTCACGATCACCAATGGTACGGTCTCCGGGCTTGCGCCGGTCGCAGTGAACTATTCGGGCGACGCCATCAGTTCGCTGTCAGTGCAGACTGGCGGCGCCGCGGACGTGTTGACGATTTCCGGTACGGCCGCCAATCGCACGACCAACGTGCGGAGCGGCGAAGGGAATGACACGTTCACGATCAATGCCAACGGGCTGGGCTCAACCAGCACGAACAACTTCTTCGGCGAAGGGGGCGACGACACGTTCACGTCCGGATTCTCGGTCGACGCCATCATCAACGTCGACGGCGGTCCGCACGCCGTGGGCGATCGCATCCGCTACGACTTCGCCGGATTGGGCGTAGTGCTGTTTGCCAACAGCGTGGCCGCGACCGGACGGCTGCCGATCAATATCACGAACATTGAGTTCCAGGATCTCATCGGCCTGGGGACCGACATTCAATCGGTCAACGTGCGACATTCGCCGCTCGGCGGCATCAGCAAGATATTCACCACGAACAATGCGCACAACGCCGTCATCCAAGTGCAAGACGGCGCGACGTACTCGCTGTTCAACTTGCGCGCGAACGTGCCGATCGCTGTCGATGGTTCGTTCCTCGACGATCGTTTGGAAATCATCAACACGGGAACGGTGCTGCTGGACGCGGAGATCACCTTCAAAGCAGCGCAGAATTCGAGCTTCGGCGACTCGCTGGCCTTCTCCGGAGGCGGCAATGTTGTCATCAATGAGATCCACTCCGCCACGGGTCCGAATGCCGGCGCGTTCAATCTCGACAACGTGATGACCGTCGACTATTCGGCGATCGAAGCGCTGACGGATTCGATGTTGACCTTCGGGCTCACTTACAACACGCCGCCCAACCAGGCCGATCAACTTAGCTACACGGACGGCGCGGCCATTCCGGAAGCGCATCGCATTGCCAGCGGCAACAATGCCTTTCTAAGTTATGAGTTCGCCAGCAAGGTCGAAGTCACGGTCAACACCGGCACGGGCGGCGCTGACGGCGCGGACATCCTCAGCGTAGCGACGACGATCGACATGCCGCTGATGACGGTGCTCCGGTTCTTCACGGGCGCGGGAGACGATCGACTCACGATTAACGCCACGAGCCCGCTGCCGGCATTCAATGTGGATCTGGGATCCGGCACATTGGACCGGCTGATCGTGCTGGCCGGTGATACGCCGAACGAGTTGTTTATCAACGCGACCACGGTAACCGGCGCGACGACGCCGATCACTTACACGAATTCGGAAGAATTGGAAGTGTTCGGGCAAGGCGGCGACGACGTATTCAACGTCGTTCCTTCGTCCTCGACACGCTTCATCATTCACGGCGACGCGCAGGCCGTGGCGGACACGCTGAAGATCGATGCGCAAGCCAATAGCGTCACCGTGGCCGAAGGCTCGGTAACAGTCATTGGCCGCCGTCCGATCGACTTTGATGGCATCGAAGCCGGCGAACTGTTCTCGTCGACGGGGCAGATCGTCGTCGTGACGATGCTGCACGACGCCAGCGGCGGCACGAGCGTTATCCATACCGGCGACACGACGAATTCCGGCACGCTGCAGGTGCAAGACGGGCCGGTGTTCAAGTTCCGCGATTTGATTCCGACGGCGATCCTGTTCTTTCAGGGCGGCGCCGGTGACGATCGGTTGAACTTTATTCACGACGGCACGACGTTGCTGAATGTCTTCGTCGACTATGTCGGCGGCGGCCACGTGAGCGGCGATGTACTCGCCTTCTCCGGCAATCAGCCGCCGTTGGCGAACGAGACGCATCAGCCCAGCGGGCCGAATAGCGGAACACTGACTTTCGGGCCGACGCTGACCGCGCGCTATGCGACGCTGGAGAACATCGAAGACGCGCTGCCGGTGACGCAACTCAACTGGGTCGCGCCGAACAATTCCGCGGACAACGTGTTCTACGAAAACGGCGTGTTCCTGCCGACGGCGCATCAGATCCGCAGCGGCAACGCGGCGTTTGTGACACATCAATTCGCCGCGAAGACCGACATTGACGTGCGGCTCGATTCCGGCGCGGCGGATTTGGCGGACCTACTCGATGTCCTCGTCACGCAAGCGATGCCGGGTTTGGCGTCGCTGGAGTTCTTCGCAGGCGCAGGGCCCGACAGCGCCGCGATCACGATCACGGCCGCCTTGCCGCCGACGGTCTACCATGCTGGGACTGGCATTCTCGATTTCTTAACCGTGCGCGGTACGGCCAGCGATGACGCGTTGACCGTGGAAGCCACGAAGATCAGCGGCGCGGGCACGTCGGTTACGTACGACAACGAAGTCGATAACCTGCGCATCGAGGCCGGTGACGGCAACGACTCGATCAACGTGCTGTCCATCTCCGCGACGATCGTCACCGTTGTCGCCGGCGGCGCAGGCAACGACACCGCGACCGTACAAGCTCCGCTGGCCGCGGTGTTGACGTTCCAGGACGGTGACGGCGACGATCGATTGGTTCTGGTCGGCACCAATGCGGATGAGACGTTTAACCTGGGCGGAACGACTGTCACTGGCGCGGGGGCGACGATCAACTACGACGCCACGCTTGAGCATCTCGATGCCCGTGGTTTGGGAGGACTCGATGAGTTCTTCGTCTCGCCCAATGAAGTCACCGAGTACTTCGTCGACGGCGGACCGCCAACCGGCGTGTTGCCGGGCGATCGACTGGAGATCGACTTCACGGGCACGACGGGACGCCGGCTTAATTTCACCGCTCCGGGCACAGGCGCGTGGACGTTTACGAATCGCAAGCGCGTCGGCTTCACGGATATCGAAGAGTTCAACTACTTCGACCTCCTGGCCGCGGGCGCCGACGCTGGTGCGACCAGCGTGCCGAGCGTATTGCTGCTCGATGCGCTGTCGCTTGAGGAATCGGTGCGGCTGCTGGCCTACGAGGCCAACTACAAGGAAGGCGTACGCGTCGCGCTCGGCGATCTCAACGGCGACGGCATTCCCGAATTGGTGACCGCGCCGGGCAGAAGCCATGCGCCGGAGATTCGCGTGTTCGACGTCACCAGTGGCGCGGAATTGCCGCAGTACCGCTTTCAGGCCTTTGGCGCCGGGTTCGTCGGCGGCGTCTTTGTCGCAGTGGGCGACGTCGATGGCGACGGACGCAACGACATT
>JAWXBP010000510.1 GCA_034440135.1 Planctomycetia bacterium | reverse complement strand
GCGCGTGGCGCGCGACGTGGCGCGCGGGTACATCACCTCCGCCGAAGCGGCGGCAGACTACGGATTCGCCGGGCAAACTCCGGGCGAAGCGTCTTCGGGCGAACGCTGAACGCCCGACATCACGTGTACGACGCCGTACGCCATAGGCGCAATCCCGGTAACCGTCGCGACTGCCGGCAAGCGCGACGCGGAGAGGCGTGGTCGGATCAACGCCGGGGTGCCGATCTTCACTGATCGGCTCCCGCCATTTCACGCCGGCGTGAGCTTGAATCGCAAAGCGCAGTAGTGTGCCATGTACCAGGCGATATCTGGTGGTAACGCCTCGGCAATCGTGAGGTGCGCCAGCAACGGGGGACGGGACCTCAGTAGTTCGCGCGTCCGCCAGAGATGTCGAACACGCCGCCGGCGGTGAAGCTGCACTCGGGACCCGCGATCCACGTCACCATCGCCGCGATTTCCTCGACGGTGACGAAACGGTTCATCGGGATCTTGCTGCGCGCCGCCGCGATGTGCGCGGGCGTCATCTCACGCAGCAATTCCGTTTCCGCCATCACCGGCGTCACGCTGTTGACCGTTACGCCGCTCGTAGCGAGCTCGCGTGCAAGCGCCTTTGCGAAGCCGATCACGCCGGCCTTCGCCGCGCAATAGGCGGCGACCCCGGCCGTGCCTTCCTTGCCGGCGATCGACGACACGTTGACGATGCGCCCATAGCCGCGCTCGCGCATGTGGGGGACGACGGCGCGGCAGCAATAGAACACACCGGTGAGGTCGACGGCGATGACGCTGTCCCAGGCGTCGAGTGGATAGTCGGTCACTTCGGCAACGGGGCCGTTGATGCCGGCGTTGTTGACCAGGATCTCGATCTTCCCGAACTGCGCAACGGCGTCGGCGAACGCGGCGCCGATCGAGGTGACGCTCGTCACGTCCACACGCTGAGCCAGCGCGGGCTGAAATTCACCGGCAGTGCCGATCAATGTGACGTCGATGTCCCAGACGACGATGCGGCAACCGTCGGCCGCGAGCCGCTGCGCGATGGCATACCCGATGCCGCGCGCACCGCCGGTCACGATGGCCGTCTGTCCAGAGAGCGGCGTGGTCATTGTTTCGCTGCCAGGATCGCGTCCACGTTACTCGGCGCGCGCGTATTGTCGGCCACCGACATCGATGGCGGTATGGCGTTGCTGGCCCAGCCGCACATTCCGACAATACCTGCGCGCATTGACTTCTCCGTGGGGTGGCGACCGGCCGGAGGGGCCGGTCGCGGCTTTGCGTCAGGGCGACTTGGCGAGCGCTTCCTTGTACTTCGTGTCGATCTCGGCGTACGCCTCTTCGGGCGTGCCGTTTCGCAGCAGCATGCGCTGCACGGCGTCGCCGAGGATCTGGTTGAACGTCGTGGTCAGGAGCGAGTAGTTCACCATTTGCCCGCGTTCCTTCACGAGTTGGGACCACTCCTTCTGCCGCAGGCCCGCGGGGGTCGCGAAGTACGGATTGTTGTAAACCGACGTGCGGGCGACGACTTCGCCGCCTTCCGCGGTGATCGCCTGGCCTTCCGGGCTGCCCATGAACTTCGCGAACTGCCACGCCGCCTCCCGATTCGCCGTGTTGGAGTTGATCGACACCATGAAGCCGTACGTGACCTGCTTGCCGTACGCAGGCGGCGGTGCCCAGCCAAGATCCTCGCCCGCGCCGCCGCTTTCGATCGCGCGGAAGCGAAAGAGGCCGAAGGTCGCCATCGCGACAGTGCCGGCGCGCAGGCCGTCGTGCACCTCGGTGTAGCCGAATTGCACGCTCGTCATCGGCGTCGCCTTGCACTTGCCGTACAGGTCCTTGATCGTCTGCAGCGACCTGATCACCTGCGCCTTGGGGGCGACGAACTCGCGATTGTTGTCAGCGAAATACTTGCCGCCGTCCTCGGAGACCATCGAGCTGAACAGATTCTCGGCCAGCGGCTGCGCGCCGCCCAAGCCCCCGCTGGTCCCGACCGGAACCGCGTAGCCGACGATGTTGGGCAGAGCGCTGAGCTTGCCGCCCACTACACAGACGTCGTCCCATGTCGCCGGCGGCTTTTGGTCCACCTGCTGCAGCAGTTTCTTCCGATAGAGCAGCACCGGAATCCGGTAGTCCTGCTGCATCCCGTAGATCTTGCCGTTGATGGCGCCGGCCGCCAGCGGAATCAGGAAATCGGACTGGCTGACGTTGTCGCGCTTCAGCAGGTCATCCATCGGGACCATGCTGTTGGTCGCAACGAACTCCGGCAACGAAAAATTCGCGACCCGGAAGAGGTCAGGTGTCGCCGATCGGCTCCGCAGCGCGCGCAGCGTCGCCTGCTGCGTCGAGTCGACCTGCACCTTGACCTTGATCCCCGGATTGGCCTTCTCGAACGCCGCGATCGCCTTCATCTGCGCCGCCGCGCGCGGATCGTTTTGGTTGTTGGGGTCGAGGAACGTCGCGTAGACGATCTCGACGGGTGCCGCCGCCGTTTGGGCGAACGCCACGTGACTGCCAATGGATCCGAGCAGGGTTGCGGCACCGATGCCCAGTGCCACGGCGAGGCGGGTGCCTAGTCCGGCTTGCGGTTTGAGTACAACAGGTATGTTCATGACGAGTCTCCTTGGTGAATGGAACCAACGCTGCGCCGTTTCTGCGCACGGTTTGACCTGTGTGACTGCGATGTAGCTAGCCTTTGACCGCGCCGGCAGTGAGTCCGGCGATGAACCACTTCTGTACGAGCACGAAAAGCACGATGACCGGCAGCGACGAAACCAGCGCGAACGCCATCGTGAACGACCACGAAATGCCGACCGAGTCGAACACCTGGTTGACCAACGCCACCTGCAGCGTGCGCTTGACGGAGTCGGGCGCGAACACGGCGACGGTGATGTAGTCGTTCCACGTGGTGATGGCGCCGATCACCGCCACCGCCGCGATCCCCGGGCGGATCAGCGGCAGCACGAGCAGCAACAGGATCTGCCGGTGGCTCGCGCCGTCGAGCAGCGCGGCCTCGTCGATGTCGCGCGGCACTGCGTCGACGAAGTTCTGGATGAACCAGACTGTCTGCGGCGCGATGCGCGCGGCGAGGATGACGGCGACCACGAACCGGTTGTTGAGAAGGCCCAGTTGTTGGCAAGGAGTTACGCAATGAGTCTCGCCGGACTTGGCGCTGTTTGCATCTGGCACGACCTGCTGCCCCAGGCGAGGGACGACTTCCACCAGTGGCACAACCGCGAGCACATGCCGGAGCGCGTGGGGATTCCCGGCTTTCGCCGCGGACGGCGCTACTCTGCAATCG
>JAWXBP010000509.1 GCA_034440135.1 Planctomycetia bacterium | reverse complement strand
GCGCCGCGAGTTTGCTCCGCGAGGACGCTGGCGGCGTCGGCGAGTTGGTCTTCGGAATGCTGTACAACCCTTGGTCGGCGTTCGTGCAATTGGTCGCAAGTTTGTTTATTCTCGCGGCGGTCGACTGGCGACTATTGAGCGGCGCATTGGTACTGATTCCGCTGGTTTACTTTTCGCACAAGACGTGGATCAGCCGCATTCGGCCGATTCATCGCGATATCCGCAAACAGCGCCAGGACATTGACAGCCACGCCACCGAGGTCTTCGGCGGCATGCGCGTGGTGCGGGCCTTCAACCGCGGACGCACGGAGTCCGATCGTTCCGCGCTCGGCAATCACTTGATGGCCCGGCAGGAATTGTTCGCCTGGTGGTGGGCTCGCGGCGTGGAGTTGCTGTGGGAAGTGCTGCTCCCGACGGCATCCGCGGGCTTGCTTTTTTACGGCGGCTGGCAAGTCGTGGAAGGAAAACTCACGCTCGGCGATCTGATGATGTTCTTGATTTACGTCGTGATGTTGCTGGAGCCGCTGGCCGTGTTGGCGAACACCGCCACGTCATTGCAAAGCGGGCTCGCTGGGCTGGATCGCGTGCTGGACTTGATGGCCGAACCGCTCGAAGCGCCGACGCTGCCTGGCGCGGTGACCATGGATCGCGCCAAGTTTCAAGGTCGCGTCGAACTGCGAGGCGTGTCCTTCAAGTATCCAACGGCGGAAGAGTGGGTGCTGCGCGATATCCAACTCGTTGCCGAGCCGGGTCAAATGGTGGCGCTGGTCGGCCCCAGCGGCGCTGGCAAGACGACGCTCTGCAACCTGGTCGCAAGATTTTACGATCCGGTCGAAGGGCAGATGTTGCTCGACGGCGTCGACTTACGGCAAATTGACGTCGGCAGCTTTCGACGTCTGCTGGGCATCGTCGAACAGGAAGTGTTTCTGTTCGACGGCACCATCGCGGACAACATCGCTTACTCGAAACGTCACGCTACGCAGGAGGAAATCCGCCACGCGGCGGAGATTGCCAACGCCGTGGAATTCATCGACCGCCTGGAGCACGGCTTCAAGACAATGATCGGCGAGCGCGGCGTCAAGCTCAGCGGCGGGCAGCGGCAACGGCTGGCGATCGCCCGGGCGGTGCTGGCCGACCCCGGCATCCTGATTTTGGACGAAGCGACCAGCAACCTGGACACGGAAAGCGAACGGCTGATCCAGCAAAGTCTCGGCGAACTGATGCGGGGTCGCACGACTTTCGTGATCGCCCACCGGCTGAGCACGATCGCCCACGCAGACCGGATCGCGGTCCTTGAAGGGGGACGAATCGTCGAAACCGGCACCCACGAGGAATTGATGGCCATCAGCGGCCGCTATCGGCAGATGGTCTGGGTGCAGACGGGATTGGCCCAAGCATCGTCGGGGGGTGGCAATGGGCACTCCATGGCAGGCGGCCCCGCACACCAGCCAACCACTGTAAAGAGTAAGCATTCGGCCGTGTGACTTGGCCGTCGGAGCAGTGCGTTCGACTTCGGCCGCCCCGGTTTTTCGCCCTTTGCTAATTGGCGAATCTGTGTACGATAAAGGATCGGCGATTTCGCAGCCGCTTGCGCTGAGGGTGTCGACAAACACCCCCCGATGGAAGCGGACTGCGAGAGCTTGCAATGCGCGTTCGGGCCGCGGGCTGTTTGGGGCGGCAATCGGACGCCGGCGCTTGATTGGCGGCGGGGCGCGGCGAAGGATTGTCGCATGACCAGTTGTGCCGCGCATTTCGGTCGCCCACTGGCGGCCGTGAAGCCCTGGACGCCCGTCGCTGGATTGCGGCCCGCGCATTGAAGTACAGGAATTGGAAAGGACCACGCTTTTTGAGGCTTTCGTCATGGATCTGAATAGACTGCGGAACATCGGCATTTCGGCTCACATCGACTCCGGCAAGACCACGCTCAGCGAGCGAATCTTGTACTATGCCGGTCGTATCCACCGGATTCAGGAGGTGAAGGGCGAAGGCGCCACGATGGACCACATGGATCTGGAGCGGGAGCGTGGTATCACGATCACCAGCGCCGCCACCACGGTGGAGTGGGACGAGAATACGATCAACCTGATTGATACGCCGGGCCACGTCGACTTCACGGTCGAAGTGGAACGCAGCCTCCGCGTGCTGGACGGCGCCATTTTGGTGCTTTGCGCCGTGGGCGGCGTGCAGTCGCAGTCGATGACCGTCGACCGGCAGATGAAGCGCTATCACATTCCGCGCCTCGCGTTCATCAACAAGATGGACCGCACCGGGTCAAACCCGAAGCGCGTCGTGCAGATGATCCGCGAAAAGCTGAATGAAGAAGCGGTCGTCATGCAATTGCCGATCGGCAAGGAAGACAACTTCCTGGGCGTGGTCGACCTGATCAAGATGAAGGGCTACTACTTCGACGGCAACAACGGCGAACATGTCCGCGAGGAAGAAATTCCCGCCGACATGGTCGACGAGTCCAAAGAAGCTCGGCAGGAAATGCTGGAAGCCCTGTCGATGTACAGCGACCAAATGATGGAGCTGTTGCTGGCCGAGCAAGAAGTACCGGAGGACTTGATTCACGCGGTGACGAAAGCGGCCGTGCAGGGCCTTGACGTCACGCCCGTCTTCATGGGTTCCGCCTATAAGAATAAGGG
>JAWXBP010000508.1 GCA_034440135.1 Planctomycetia bacterium | reverse complement strand
CGATTGCCATCGTTCGTCTCCTGATCTAAGGTTCTTTCAAACACGCCTTAATCAGAACGAACGGTGGCTTGTTTTTACAGAAAGTGGTTTACACTCCCTACTCGCGGGGGGTTTGCGGGCACGGAGGTTCGCGCCGCGAGGGGTTCGGAATTCGTTTTATCTCACAATCAAGGCATCGATTGATGCGGTTTTCCCAGGAGGCTCCCATGCGTCGTCGTGGTTCTCACAAGTCCGCGCGGAAGGTCTATGCTCACCGGCAGGCAACCTTGGCGGCGAGCGTGATAGAGATGCTTGAGCAGCGTCAATTGCTTACCGGCGAACCGGCAGTCGTCGCAAACAGTTTTCACTTCGAGACGGCTCCACACAAAATCAGCGTACAGTTCGATCAAGATGTTTCCTCCAGCCTGGGGGTCGGCGATCTTTGGGTGGAGCGGCTTGGCTCCGACACTCGGGTCGGCACGAGTAATTTCAGTCTCGGCTGGAACAGTTCCAATTTCACGGCCACGATGACCTACACCACGCCGGCAGGCTCGCAGAGGTTGCCATCCGGGCGGTATCGCGTCACGCTCCACTCCTCCGACCTCCAAAACGCGGAGGCGCAGAACCTGAATCAGGATACGTCTTTCGAATTCTTCTATCTCAACGGCGACGGAAACCGCGACGGTGTCGAAGACAACGCCGATGCCGATATTGTTAGCGCGAATCTCGGCCTGGCGGGTAACTTCCTTCAGGGAGATTACGACTACAGCGGCGTGGTGGATGAGGACGATCTTGAGTTCGTCAATTCCGACACCCTGCCCAGCGCAAACTCGATCCCCGACGGCGTTGCAATTCGCCGGGTCAGCGATACCACAAATGAGGTCGGGTGGATTGATCGTAGCGAAAATGAGACGGGTTACCGCATTCAGCGGTCGACGAATGGCGTGTCATGGACGACGATCACAACGGCCGGAGCGGATACGGGGCACTTCGTTGACACAACCGTACAGGCTGGCGTGGATTACTATTATCGAATCAGAACCGTGCGCGCAGGTAATGACAGCTTTTACTCGCTACGCGAGCTCAATTCCGTCACAGCCGCCAGGGCCACTCCGGGCACCGGGCTGGGATTCCAGAGCGGACAGGTCGGCAGCGACTACGTCAACCTGACTTGGGTCGACACCACAAGTGACGAGGAAGGGTACGAAATTTATCGCTCGAAGGATGGCGGCCCGTGGGTTCGCATCGCCAGGCCATCCGCGAATTCCACGAGCCACCATGCTTCATCCTTGTTCGCTTCGACAAACTACGCCTTCCGCATTCGTTCGTACAACCCGGCGGCTGTATCGCCATTCTATGAAACGCAAGGCATGACTTTAGCCGGCGCGCCAACAGCGCTGAACGGCAATCTCGATGTCAACGTGCTCCCGCACCGTTACAAGATCGATTTCAATCAGCCGATGAACAGCGCCTCGTTCGACACCAGTGATCTTGAGATTCTCCACCTGATGAATGGCTATGCTCTTGTCCCCGGAGACGACATCGCCTCCGCCAGTTATCAAGGAACTGACTTTAGCACGACTTGGGTGTTCCGGGACGCTTCCGCGACGCCGAACGACCCGAACAATCTGCTCCTTGGCGGGAAGCTTCATGAAGGCAACATTGAAGTGCTGCTGGGGGCCGGCAAGGTTGCAAACGTCTCAAACCAGAGTTCTTCCGGCGACTTTTTCACAACAGACTTTTTCTGGCTCGGCGACTCAACCCGTGACCGGACCGTCGATCTCGATGACTTCACAACGCTCGCAGCCAACTTTGGCCAAAGCGGGCGCAACTTCACCCAAGCCGACTTCGACTACGACGGATCAGTCAATCTTAACGACTTCACGATCGTCGCCGCAAAGTTTGGGTCGAAACTCTTTGCTCCGCCGTCTGGCCCGAACGTTCTCCAGGCGACTGGTTACAGCAAAAGTTCGACGCGGCTGGAATGGAGCCGGCCGGCGACCGAAAGCGGGCAACCGTTGGATGGATACCGTGTTTGGCGCAGTTCCGACGGCGTCACATGGGATGAACCGGTCGCCGAGTACCGTCCATCGGCCGGAAACCCGGACTTTCAGTCTGCGGCCCAGAACTTGGTGGCTTGGTATGACGGCACGGGACCGACAGGATCTTCGACTGCCCCGCTGGCCGAAGGGACAAGATACTACTATCGCGTGCGTGCGTTCAGCGACTCGCAGGGTAACGGACTGGCAACAAACAAGTTTCCAGCGGTCACCACACTGTCGGCCCCGGAGAATCTGACCGCAACCGACGTTTCGGCGACCACCGTACGACTTCGGTGGAATGACCGCGCAGCCACAGAATTGAGCTACACCGTAACCGCCATCTCGGCCCAAGGGGTCGTTGTCCGCACCATCGCCGGACCGCACCAAGGCGATGTGATGTTCTACGAGTTCGACGGACTCACACCCGGCGTTGATTATTCCTTCCGCGTGCAGGCGCACAATTCTGTTCAGATGTCGGCACCGTCGCTACCGGTTGATGTTCAAACCCCGACTGGTGGTGAGCCGCTGCGAATTGAGGGGCCCAACTCGGCATCTGAAGGCGACATAGTCACATTCGACGCGGTCGGCGGTAATAATCCCGGCAATTCTTCGGTGATTCGATATGTGTGGAGCGTATCGCGAGTGGCGGCCAATTCTTTCCTGCAAGTGGCTTCTGGCAGTGTCCAGACCCCATTCTTGTCCCAATCCGCAAGTATAGTTTCGCGGCCTAAAATCACTCGATCTGAGCCGGGAACTTCCCGGCTTCCTGTGTTGTG
>JAWXBP010000507.1 GCA_034440135.1 Planctomycetia bacterium | reverse complement strand
TCCGGGCGCAAGGACTCTGTACTTCATCCGGTGTCGTCGAAGCCGGATGCAAAGTCTCTATCGGCACCCGCCTGAAACGCGCCGGTATGCATTGGACACTCAAGGGCGCCAACGCCATCATCGCCCTCCGTTGCTGCCATCTCAGTGGTAGATCTGAGGACTTCTGGGAAAGGAGGCATGCCGCTATCGCCGCCTGATCCGTCACTTTTCCGCCGTACACCCCTGCGCCAGGCGTCGCTGCAGGCGGCTAACGACCAAATCAGTAATGCCATTGCCAACCTGCCCATCTTTCCGTACTATTCCTTCGATCTCGATGTGCTCTAAGGCAGCGTGGACGGCCAGAAGTTCGCAGTGGAACGGCCAACCGTCAAGGCGCGCTACTCGCGCAAGTATTTCGGCCGCGGCAGGGGTGTCGTGGCTTACACGTTATTGTGCAATCACGCGCCGTTGCAGGGCTGGCTCATTGGCGCACACGAATTTGAAGCTCATTACGTATTCGATATCTGGTACCGCAACACGTCAGACATCGTGCCAACCGCGATTACCGGCGACACGCACAGCGTCAACAAAGCCAACTTTGCCGTCTTGCACTGGTTCGGATTGCGCTTCGAGCCGCGCTTCACCGATCTGGAAGAGCAACTGAAAGATCTCTACTGCGCCGACGATCCGGCACTGAGAAATGTCTGGTTCGGCCCGTCAGCCAGATCGACCGGCAAGCAATCGTGGAGGAGAAAGACAACATCGACCAGATCGTCGCCACGCTGGGCCTCAAGGAAATGACCCAGGGGACGCTGATTCGCAAGCTATGCACCTACACCCAGCCAAATCCCACGCGACGTGCGATCTTCGAGTTTGACACGCTGATCCGCAGCATCTACACCCTGCGCTATCTCCGCGACCCGCAGTTGCAGCGCAAGGTCCACCGCTCGCAGAACCGGATCGAGTCCTACCACCAACTACGTTCGGTCATCGCCCAGATCGGCGGCAAGAAAGAACTGACCGGCAGGACCGACATTGAAATCGAGATCAGCAACCAGTGTGCGCGGCTGATCGCGAACGCTATCATCTACTACAATTCCGCGATCCTCTCGCGGCTGCTGATCAGGTACGAGGAAAGCCAGAACGCGAAAGCCCTGGACATGATCCAGAAGATCTCACCGGCGGCATGGCGCCACGTCCACATGAATGGCCACTACACCTTCCGTGGCAACGGGCAACTCATCGACCTGGATGCGATCATAGCGGGAATTAATCTGACGTGACGGAATTTTCGGCGGTTTGGGCTTACAACCCCGAGATGGGCTTTCCCGTCAAAGTCATGTAAGTGCGAACCGACCGTCGTGGTCATCGTCAGTCGGGGAAATAAAGCGGCAGTCTGTCGAGGTTCTGGTAGCTGGTATTCCTATTGAGGCGTACGATGGCCTGGGCGAGAAGCCGATGAGCACGCCCGTGTCGCACCGATTCGGCAACCATGGGCGGCTCTGCTGGCCGTATACGAATCACACTCCGAGGAGACGGCTGGAGTTAAAGCCGAAGCAGCGGGACGTGGCTGAACGGTTCCGAGTCAGCGAGGCGAGCGTGTTTGGATGGGAGGCAAATACTGCGCCACCGAACTTCAGGCAGCTTCCGGCGATTATCGAGTTCCTGCGATTCGACCCGGTGCCGGAGCCTGATTCAGTCAGACTCCAGGTCACAGCTGTCAGAAGCTTAGGCGTAGTCCAAATTGGATCTGCCGGTTCGATCCAAAGCCACCGAGTGTCCCGAGCGCGCCGAGGCTACGGCCGAAGTTCGCCGGTGCAATAAGATTCGCGCCTGGCAGGCCGAACTGCGGTGTGTTGAAAGCGTTGAACATCTCCGTCCTGAACTGTAAGGACCGTGACTCACCAAGAGCGAAATTCTTAAAGACCGAAAGGTCCCAGTTAAACGCAGCCGGCCCCCGAACCACGTTACGTCCCAGGTTCCCGAAAGTGCCGGTTTGCGGCGCGCGAAACGCTGCCCAGTTAATCTGCGAATTAGGGATATCGACCTTTCCCGGCTTCCAGGAGACCCCAGGCACCACATCCGCGCGCGAGCTTGCCGTTCCGATGCGCATCGAATCGCAGCCGCATACGACATTGACCGGGAAGCCGGTCCGCATCACTGTCATCCCGTTCGCCTGCCAGCCGGAGCCCAACCAATCCGGCAGCCGCGGGGCTTTCGGTATTTCGTAGCTGTAGTCGTACTGCAGCATGTGCCGAGTATCAAAATCCGCGCTGCCGTAACCGTCGCGGCGGTTTTGGTCGTCCTGCGAATTCGTTCCAAATGCGATGCCGCCTTCATCGAGCGTGTGGGACCAAGTGTAGTTCATGTTGGCGCTCATGCCCTTGGCGAAGCGCTTCTTAAACGTTACCTGCAAGGCGTTGTAGTTCGAGTTCAGATCGTTGCGGCTAAGAGTTATGTTTCCGAACTGCGGATATGGTCTTTGCGCTGTGCCGGGAAACAGCCGGTTCAGGTTCCTCGGTCCGGTCAAATGCAGCGCCCGATTCCCAACGTAACCGACCTGCATCATCGAATTGCCGGGCAAAGCCTGCTGCACATTGAAAGACCGCTGCTCCGTGTAAGCCGTGCGCCAGTTCTTTTCGAGCGCCGTGAGCGAAGTGACACCGGCGAAGGAGCCGATAACGGGGAACGGGAATCCCACGAGCGTGGGCACCTGCTGCCGCGTGACCGAAGACGCCTGTTGGGAAATATTATTTGGCACGTTCTGCGCCATCGCCGCATTGAGGCTTGAGTAAAACATCCCGAACCCGGCACGGATTACTGTCTTCTGCGATGCCCCGGGAGTCCACGCAATTCCAAACCTGGGGGCGAAGTTCTTGGTCGGTGCGTTCAACAACTGCGTGCCCACCGGATCCAGCCGGCCAGCCGCCGGATCAAAGTTTGCAATCCGGCCATGCGACTCGGTGGGTGACGTGTCGTACTGGTAGCGCAAGCCGGCATTGATTACCAGACGGCGGTTGACTTGAATATCGTCCTGAACAAAGAAATTGTAGTAGGTGTTCCGCATGCCGGCACGCGGCTGTCCAAGCGTTCCGGCCGAGAATGGGTTGTTGATGGCGAATTCGGAGAGCGTCTGGTATGTGACAATCCGCTGAAACCGGAGTTCCTTATTGTCCTGATTGCGGATGATCTGCGTTCCGAACTTCAACTGATGCCGACCACGCACCCAGGAGAGCGTATCGAGCCAGGAGAATGAATTGTTCGCAACCAGGAGATCAAAGAGGTTGGGCCCCAAACCCGCCGAACCGCTTCCCAGAGCCGTGATCGGAAAGTTGCGCGTCTCCTCGTCCATCGCCGAGCGCGGATCGATGCGCATCCGATTGAAGGAGATTCCGGCTTCGTTCAGCAAACTCGGAGAGATCACCTTGGTATATGTCAGCTTGGAGTTCTGCAAGCGTCCGGGAATGCCTTGAACTTGTCCCTTCGCGACGCCGAAGTAGTTTGCGGTAAGGGAGTCACTCAGGTTGTAGCGGAACGAGAGAGAGTCTGACGAGGATATCCGATAGTCCGCTTTGATCGCGGCGGCGTCTTCCCGCAGTGAGTTCGATACGTTCCGCACGAAACGGCCGAGCCGCGGGTCCGTCGGGGATGTCTCCCCGTTGGGCAGCGGCAGCAGATCCACCACCGGCCGGACGCGGGGGTCGACGGTCTGCCGGAAAGCTTCCGTGGGAACAAATGTGTTCTGCGTGATCCCGAGCCTTTGCCGGATCCCTTCATAGTTGGTGAAGAAGAACAGCTTGTCCCTCACGATGCGCCCACCGAGCGACCCGCCGAACTGATTGAGCCGGAATGGGGGCTTCGTTCCAGTGTTGAAGTAGTTTCGGGTGTCGAGCTTTTCATTGCGGAAGTATTCAAAAAGGCCGCCATGCCACTGATTTGTCCCCGATTTCGTGATGAGGTTCACCACCCCGCCCATGGCTTGCCCGAACTCGGCGGAGAATGACGTGGCGTAGACACGAAACTCCTGGACCGCGTCGACACTAGCTCTCGTGATTCGGTTCCGCGATGCTCCATAGGTATTGTCGAGCGAATCGAAATCCACACGGCTTGCGTCGGCGCCGTCGATAAGGAAACGCAAACCGCCTTCAGACCGGAAGGTCGAAGAGCCATTCATCGACTGTTGCGTCGCACCGCCCAGCAGAACGGCGCCAGGGATGATGGTGAGCAATTGCGTCAAGTTGCGTCCATTGAGCGGCAGGTTGTTCAACTGCTGCTGGCCGACGATGCCACCCAGTGTTGTCGATGCCGTATCCACCAGGGGCTGCGAATCGGCGACAGTCACCGTCTCGGTAACAGCGCCGGGTTCGAGCGGGATGGTGACGCGCAGACGATCGGACACTCGCAGTTCCAGGTTCGGCCGCACCTGTGTTTTGAAACCGCGAGCCGACGCGCTTAACGTGTAAGCGCCAATGCGAAGCACGGGAATCACGAAGTTGCCATCCGGCCCGGTGACGGTTTCGCTAACAGCCGAGGTGCCCTGATTCCGTGCGCTTATCTTTGCGCCCGGAACAACAGCGCCGGAGCCGTCGATCACGGTGCCGAGTATCGTACCGGAATCAAGTTGCGCAACGAGCGGAATTGCGGAGAATATCAACAGAGAAAGGCTCACCAATATTCGCATGGTGGCCAGATTATATATCTCGTGGGGTGTACGGCGCAAGAGTGATTCGAATCAGTGTCGCAGCCAAATGAAAATGTCCTATTCTGCCAAGTAGAAATGTCCTACTCGTGGATCGGGCCGCCCCTCGCCATTCCCCTCTGGATGCATGGTGTTG
>JAWXBP010000506.1 GCA_034440135.1 Planctomycetia bacterium | reverse complement strand
CCCACGCCACTGCCAGTTCCAGCGCACGTCTGGCGTAGAAACAGGCGGTGCGGGCATCGGAATGCACAGCTACGGCAGCCCTGGAGGCGGCATCGAAGATGGCGGGCCATTCGGCCTGAAGGAAGGCGAACACGCTCACGCCAAGGCCTTCCCACGTTTGCAATCGATTTGCTTCGGAATTGCAACCAGCAGCACTCCGGTTGCAATCTGGGCGCCGCCGAATTGCTTTTGGATCAATAGGCTAGCGCAGCAATGCAACAAGGCGAATGCCGATCTCATGAAGATGGCTCGTCGGAGTTTTAATTCGCCGGCGTAGGGCCCGGAAACCAGGCCCGCAGTTGCTGGGTTAGGCGGAGAAACGCCGGATCACGGCAATTTTGTAGACTAATTCTGCTCGTGACCTTCTCGTAAAGCGCGGACGAACGCGGTTGCCGGTGCACCGGCACCATTGCCTCGAGCGCTTCTTTCGGCCGCAAAGGCTTTCCATCGGATGAAAACTCAAATCCCGTCGCACGCAAAAAATCGCGCGCTGTTTCTTGCAAAGGCCATTGAAAAATGTCGCGGAGCGCGTTATCCGAGCCCCAAAGCCAAACATCGACTTCCGGCGAAATCACGATTGTCTTGCCGTCGTCGTTCCAGACGGCGCGAAGTTCCTGATCAAGTTCTTGCTCAAGCGCTAGCGGGTCGAGCCAAGAGGTCCCGCTTCCTTCGAAGTCCAGCAGCATCAATGCGTGCCGGAATCGATTGCGCTCGCCCGCCAAAACCTTTGACCCTGACGACCGCACTCCGCCATCGCGCCCTGGGTGGGAGCGAAACTCGTACGTGTGCGGCCGAACTCCCAACGCTTGCGGCCTCGACAATGCCCCTTGAAGAGTGAACTGCATGTTCTTGTCGGCCACCAGCAGCACAAGATCCAGCATGTGAACCTCAACTCAATATGCCAGCGGCAAACAGAATCCCTAGATCTGGTTCGCCCCGCTTCCATTGCTGCAATGCCGGATGCCGATCGCCGGACACGATCGCGGTGGCACCGACCTTGTCCTTGGCAAAACAAAGAATCTGATTCGGTGCCATGAGATTCAGTGCGACAGGACTGTGCGTCGCGATGAGAACCTGCCCCCCGTAGATTGACGAGAGCGATTGAACGACCGTCTCGATGGCCCGCGGGTGAATGCCGTTCTCCGGCTCCTCGATAAGGAATACGCCACCCAAGTCCTTCATGTATGCCGGTATCGTTAGTGCGAGCAGGCGAAGTGTCCCATCAGATACAAGCCACGACGGCACCAACGCGCCATTCGAGTACTTTACGACGAGATAGCGATGACGATCCTCTTCACGTTCAATGGTATCGATGTCCGCTATGTCAGGCAGTGCCGTACGGACGTGGTCCAGCCAGTCGCTAAAGCGGCGAGGGTCCTTGCGCAAATCCGCGAGGACCCAAGGCAGATTGGAGCCGTCGGCCTGAAACCGCAGCCCGAGGCCCGGAGGGCTCGGCTGGCGAATCATATGACTGTTAAGCGTCACAGTCTGTATGCCAGACTCCAGCATATCCCGAAACCAGGAACTCACTGGAAAGCTCGCCTCATCCGCCGGAATATTCGCCAACGCGAGTTTGCCGCGGCCGAGCTTGAATGAGGGCGTGTAAGACTTAGCGCCCTCGGTATAGTAATTGTCATTCCCCCCCGGATTCTTCTTGACCGCTACCCGGAAACCACTACGGGACCTTTCGAGAATGCTCGGTGCGCTTTCGGGAACGAAGGGGAAGACCAATTGCGGCTCCGGAACCGCACTTTCAGTCCGAGTCCGCAGCCAAAGCGTCTCGTGATTCAAGCCCAGTTCGTTCGATTCGGCATCCAGTCCGATCTCGATCTCATATCGGACAAGCGCGAAATGATGCTTGTCATCCGACATACGTAGACGCACCGCGTCTGGTATCGGTGATTCGACCGCGAGCTGAAATGCATTGCCATGCACACTGCCGTTACGCTGTCCCTGCCAAAGAAGTTTTTCAAAACTAGCGCTTCGGGACCGGATGGCGTCACGCACATCGCCCCGGCCGCGCATGAGGTCACTCAATAGCGCGATGACGTCGAGAAACGTGGTCTTTCCGCTCGCGTTTGGTCCTACGAGCGCCTGTATCGGACCCAATGGCTGATCGACTGCCTTCAGACTGCGGAAGTGGCGGGTTTGGACGCGGGAAAACATAGGATAGTGTCGCAGATTCTAGTGATTACAACGCATCGCGGAAGGCGCGGTACTGGAGGGCGGCAAAGAGAGCGTCGAGTTCGGCCAGGCTGGAAAATTGAGCGTTCCCCAGTCTATCTATAGCAGATATATGGTCGCCGAATGCGCGTTGAAGATGTATCGGCGGGATCAGTAACGGAAACGCGCGAAGCTGAGTCATGTTGATCGAGGCAATCCCCGTTGTCTGCTTCGCCGACCTAAGAAAGTACCTCTTCCCGCGCTGGCTTCCGATGAGCCAACTCAAGAACAATGGAGTCAGCTCCCCGGATCGGAGACGCACTCGAAACACATGATTCTGGTGGATGCACTCAGGCAGTTCGTCGTTCCACAAGGT
>JAWXBP010000505.1 GCA_034440135.1 Planctomycetia bacterium | reverse complement strand
GCGAACCCGGCTGGCAAACCATCTGGCACGGCTTCAACAAACTCGCGATCGTCATGCAATACGCGGAAAACCGACAAAAATGTGGGTAAGGATGAGGGTGCAAACCCCTGGGGATCAGAGACAAGCGAATGTAAATAGCCCCATCGGGGCGACACATTTCAATGTTGTGTCGCCCCGATGGGGCTCTGTCAATTGATCGTCGCGCGGTTCCAGGGGTTGTCACTCCTGGCTATTTTCTGCCGCCCCTGCGGGGCTCAATACAATCCGCGAGCTCTGTACAATCGCCGGGCCTAAAACAATTCACGTTCAATCCGCCGTTGATTCTTCCAAAATCTTTCGATATGCCTCCCTCGCCACGTCGTACGCTGCTTCGGCGTCGGCGCGTTCGCTGTCGCGGATGGATGGGGACTTGGCGCCCCAGCAACGATCGACCGCCTCCAGGCACCATTGGGCGCTTTTGCGGCTGGCGCGAATCGGTTTGCCGTCGACTTCGACGAATACCGGGTTCGTATGCGCGGCGGGAAACACGCGGACTGCGACCCAACTGGATTGTGTGAGCGTGTAATCGAAATCCACTTCGCGGATTCGCCCGTCCGCGTCCATCTCGCGCTTTGCGACGCTTTCGCCGTTGACGATTAACTCAACCGGCACCGTACGCGTGTCGCCGATCCGTGAACGTTCGATGTGCCAGTACGGTTGTTGTTCCAACGGGCGGCTGCGGATGTCCTCGCGCGGTTGTTCGGCGAGGAGGCCTGCGAATTCGACGCGGACCTTGAGCGGGTCGCCTGACTTCACCGACAATACGCTGGCGCGACCGCCGTCGCCGGCTTCGCCGACGCCGAGGTCGTTCACACGAAAATTCGGCAGATGCGTCAGGCCATCGCTGCAATAGCTGCGGCCGTCCTTAATGCCCATCACCCATTCGTCATAGTTGACGGGTTTACCCTTCGACAGCTTGACGTAGGCGCGCCCCAGGCCGACGCGTTCGCCGTAGATGCAGGGAAAATCAGTCTCGCCGCTGATCCGGCATTGGTACCCGCAGTTGAGCGTGTGATACCAGATGTTGAGTTCCCAGACACTGGGCGTATCGACGGCGGAGATGAAATCGCACGCGTCATGCACGACGTCAACGATGTACTCGTTCGCGCCGATGCCGTCGAATGGCGGCATCTCGAACGTTGGCAGCGACGTGGCGCTCACGGCCAGTCCCCAACCGGAATGCGAGAAGCCGACGACGCCCCCTTGTTCCTTGCCCCACTTCAGGACCGGCAGGTCCCAGCTGGGCCATTCCTCGATCAGCGTCGTGCCGGGATAGTCGTCCTCCGTGAGCCGCAGCAAGCAGAGATGCCCTGCGTGCGAACTGGGGAAGCCGGAGACCTCGACGTCATAGCGCATCAAGTAGTCCTCCGTGGACAAGGAATGCACCTGGCCGTCGAAATACTGCTTCTGAAAATACCAGCACGGCCCCCAGGAGAGCACGCAGCCGACGTTCAAGTCCTCGCCGAGGATGTGCCGCATCATATCGACCGGCTGGACGCCTTCAGCCGGCGATTCGTAGTGCGCGCAGCCCGCCGCGTGAACGTGGTGATCGCCCGAATACCAGCCGAGGTTGGCCAGGTGAATCCAGCGGTGCAGGCGGAAACTCTCGCGATGCGAAATCGCGTCCGGCACCTCGATCTCGCGCTCCTCGATCATGTACTCGGGGCCGCGCGTGTAGGTGACGTGATACTTGCCCGGCGGCAGATGGACCGACTCGCCGCTGTGGCGATAGATCTGCTCATGAAAGAAGAAATCCGGCGCGAGCCGCCGCGTCATTGAAGGGTAGATCCGCCCCTGCGTGTCGCGGAACACAAACTGCCCGGTCGTCGGCGTGCCATCGACGTCGAGCACTTCCAATACGACTTCGACGGCCGGCTCGGAATTGAAGAGGAGGTTCAACTCGTTGCGAAAGCCCAGGTCCTGCGTCCCCTGGCCGACGTCGAACGCGAGCTTGGCCTCTTGCCGCCCGACGTTGCGGCTATAGAGCTGCAACACGCGGTATTCGAGCTTCAAGCCGGAGAGATTCTTATTGAGCGGCTGCGTTTCGTGCAGCGCGACATCCAGCCAGCGTTCGGGCACGTCTTGCGGTTTGACGGCAATCTCCGGGCTGGCGCTGCCGGTGGAACGTTTGTAAAGCGGCGCGGCGTTCGGACTTGTCACGCGCAACGGCGCGGTCACGCCAGCTTCATTCACGACCTTGACCAGAAACAATCGCCAGCCCTGCTCCTCAAGCGTCTTTGGCGCGGGACCTTCCGCCACCTTCACGCGGCTCTCGGGATTGACGTTCACCACGGCCAGGCACAGCGGATCGAGCACTTGCTGCACCGCGGCGACTCCTTCCGCGGCATCCGGCGCGGCGTACGCCGTGTCGAGCGCCTGTTGTTGCTCGGCGGAAAGGGGCGCGCCCAACAGCGTGAGCGTTTCCGCCACGCGGCGCGCCTGGGCGAATAGCGGTTGCGCCTCGACGTCAGAAATCACCGGCAACGGTTCCGCGCCCTCGGCAACGGCGCGACTCAGCCCCAATACGATCAACGCAAGCCACGGAATCCAGCGACGCGACAAGACGGACATGATTGCACTCCAGAGCGCCAATGTCGAACAGCGATCATTGAACCGGGAGCGTCAGCGACCGGAGGTTCTGGCGCGCGACTCCCCTCCGGTCGCCAACGCTCCTGGCTCAATGAAAAGACTACTTGCGCCGCTATCATGCACCGCCCCCGGGGCGTTATGCAAGCGCCGGCGGCGCGATTCCGAGCGAATTCCCGCGCTCCACGAGTTGCCGCCAGTTGCCGTCATCGATCGGGATGCCATGCGTCAACCGCTGCGCCAAGGCCGCGCGCTCCGGATCGCCCGGGAGCGTGATCGACTCGACGCCGTCCGCCAACGGGCAGCCGCGTACGAACGTGGCCAGGTCATGCACTTCGCGGGCAAAGTGCTCCGCGCCGCCAAACTGCGCGGGATCGAAGAGTTGCATGAACACACAGTTTCCAAGCTGCGTGACCGGCGTCTCGCGAATGCACGGACCGCCGGAGAGGGCGCCGGAGAGCAGTTCCACCATCAGCCCCAATCCAAAACCTTTATAGGCTTGATCGCCGCCGAAGGGGCGAATCGTCCCTGGCGGATTGCCATAGAGCGTGGCCGGATCGCAGGTCGCGCGACCTTGGCTGTCGAGCAACCAGCCCTCGGGACAGGACTGCTCGGCGATGCGCTTCACGCGCACTTTCCCTTCGGCCGTGGCGCTGGTGCCGAAGTCGAGGATCAGCGGCTCGCGGCCATTCGGCACGCCGAAGGCGATCGGGTTGGTGCCCAGGCGCGGGTCCGTTCCGCCGGGAGGCGCGACGCGCCGCGCGTTGCCATGCGTGTTGACCATGACCTGCGCAACGAGTCCCGACGCCGCGGCGATTTCGCAATACTCACCGAGCCGGCCGATGTGACCGCACTGCACGAGGGTTCCGACAGCTACGCCGGCGACCCGGGCTTTTGCGATCAAGCGTTCCAGCAAGCTGCCGGCCTGCGTGCGGCCGAATCCCCAGTTGCCGTCGGCGACGATGATCACCGGTGTTTCGCGTTGAACAGAAAACTCCGCAGCGGGGACAAGTTCGCCTTTCGCTACTTGGTCCAAGTAATACGGAATCCGCATCACGCCATGCGAGTCATGCCCGCGCAGGTTCGCATCGACAAGGCTCCTGGCCACTGACTGCGCCTCCGCTTCATCCAGTCCCCCAGCGCGGAGCAGCGCGGTCGCGTAGTCGGTCAGTTGCGAAACGGTGAAGTGCGGCATAGCGGGCTGCGATGGGTGGCGAAGTGGACGAATAGGCGGCGTCACCAGCCTAATCCATAGAGCCGGAAGCGTCAGCGCCTGGAGCGCGATCCAAAGCAGCGATTTTGCCGCTGCGCTCCGCGCATCAACGCTTCCGGCTCTAGCGGTTGTACTGCGCATGTCGCGATTTAACGGGATTGCCAATCCGAGCGTGCGAAGCCCTGCCGCTCAGACCGGCTTTTCCTGACACGTAAGCTATGCTTTCGCAGGAAATGAGCTGGCTGATACCCTCTAGCAAATGAGCAGGCTGCCATGGCGAAGAGTCCCGCGTTGCCCACCCGCCCAGGCGAGAAGTCCAAGGAAGCCGAGTTTGAGGACTTGAAGCGCCGCATCCACGGCAAGTTGGTCGACAAGCTCGACTTAACGCGCGTGGGCGAATTGGCTGGCGACGTGTTGCGTCGCGAGATCCGCCTCGTCGTCGAACATCTCTGCGACAGCGAAGACACGCTGCTCAATCGCGCGGAGCGCGAGCGATTGATTGACGAGGTGCTCGACGAGACGTTCGGTCTCGGCCCGTTGGAATTGCTGCTGAAAGACGCGACGATCAGCGACATTCTGATCAACGGTCCGAAGAACATCTATGTCGAACGTCGCGGCAAGATGGAAAAGACCAATGTCCAGTTCCGCGACAACGATCACTTGATGCAGATTATCGATCGCATCGTGTCGAAGGTCGGACGGCGCGTGGACGAAACTTGCCCGATGGTCGACGCCCGATTGCAGGACGGTTCCCGCGTAAACGCGATTATTCCGCCGCTGGCCTTGGACGGCGCGAGCGTTTCCATTCGTCGCTTCGGCGCCAATCCGCTCAAGCTGGAAGACTTGCTGAACTACAAAGCGTTCACGCCTGAGATGGTGATGCTGCTGGAAGGCGCCATCAAGGCCCGGCTGAACATGGTCATCTCCGGCGGCACCGGTTCCGGCAAGACGACGCTGTTGAACACGCTGTCGAGCTTCATTTCGAACACCGACCGCATCGTGACCATTGAAGACGCGGCCGAATTGCAGTTGCAGCAGGAACACGTAGTCCGCCTGGAAACGCGCCCGCCGAACATTGAAGGCAAAGGCGCGATCACGGCGACCGATCTGGTCCGCAACTGTTTGCGTATGCGGCCCGAGCGGATCATCATCGGCGAATGCCGCGGACCGGAAACGCTCGACATGCTGCAGGCCATGAACACCGGCCACGAAGGTTCGCTCACCACGATCCACGCCAACACGCCGCGCGACGGCATCGCGCGTATCGAAACCATGATCACGATGGCCGGCTTCGAGTTGCCGCTCAAGGCCATGCGCCAGCAGATCGCCAGCGCCGTCGACCTGATCATTCAGGCGAACCGCTTGCAAGGCGGACCGCGCCGGATCACGCACATCACCGAGATCGTCGGCATGGAGCAGGATACGATCGTGATGCAAGACATTTATCACTTCGTGCAGAAGGGCATCGACGAAAACGGCAAGGCCTTCGGCTATTTCGAGGCCACCGGAATTCGTCCCACGTTCATGGATCGGCTGGAATCCGCCGGCGTGCGATTGCCCGCCAGCGCTTTCCGGCAACGCGTGATGATGGAATGCTAAGCGTCAAGAAGTTGAAAGTCGCATGAGCAGCGCTTTGGCGCTACCAGAACTTCGGAGCACCTGAGATGAGTCCGCTGATGATTTCCTTGGCCGCCTTCGTGGCCGTTTCGTGCCTGGTCGGCGCGGTCGCCATGATTCTGCGCGGAGGAGGCGACGAAAAACTGGAAGGGCGGCTCGACGTCCTGACCGGACTCACCACGGCCAACATGGCGAAAGACATGCTGGCCCAGGAAAGCGTGCTGACCCGACCGCTCGACGGCGGGCTCGGGCTGTTCGAACGCATCGTCGCTCGCATCGCGTCGTTGCAGTTATTGTTCGAGCAAGCCGACACGAAAATGACTCCGGCGACGTTCTTTGCGTCCTCCGCCGGCATTGGACTCACGGCCGCCGCGATCACCGCCTTTACCGGCATCAACATCGCCTTCGCGCCGCTGGTCGGCATCATGATGAGCGCACTGCCGCTCATGTGGCTGATTTTCCGGCGCAGCCGCCGCATGAAAGCCTTTGCCAAGCAACTGCCCGATGCCTTGGAGCTTCTCGGCCGCGCGTTGCGCGCCGGACATAGCTTGGGCGCCGGGTTCCGGCTGGTCGCGGACGAAATGACCGCGCCGATCAATATTGAGTTCGGGCGCGTTTTTGAAGAACAGAACCTCGGCATTCCGATGGAACAAGCGCTCAACAGCTTGACGGACCGCGTGCCGAACCTGGACCTCAAGTTCTTCGCCACGGCCGTCATTTTGCAACGGCAGACGGGCGGTGACTTAGCGGAAATCCTCGATAAGATCGGCCACTTGATCCGCGAACGTTTCAAGATTTGGGGTCAGGTGCAGGCCCTCACCGGCGAAGGCCGTTTGTCCGGTATCGTGCTGCTGGCGTTGCCGCCGGTGTTGTTCGCGGCGGTCTATCGATTGAATCAAGAATACGTGATGGTGCTGTTCACCGACCCGATGGGCAACCAAATGCTCGCGGGCGCCTGTGTGCTGCAGGTTGTTGGCGCCCTCGTCATCCGCAAGATCATCAACATCAAGGTGTGATATGAGTTTCCTGTTGGCCTCGGGCCTGGTCAGCTTCGAGAAGTTGCTGCCGTTCGCGATCTTCGGCCTATTCGCCGCCTGCGCTTGGCTGGTGCTCGACCGCGTTGCGCGCGGACAATCGCGCGCGTCGGAGCGCCTGGATGAAATCAAGAACCCCGGCGCGCGGAAGCGCTCCGAGGCGGTCGGCGGCAAAAAGCAGGACGCGATGAGCAAGGTCCTGGAGAAGGCCGCGCCCGCGCTGGCCAAGTCGCTCCAGCCCAAGACCGAGCTGGAAGTCAACAAGCTGAAGACCAAGCTCTCCAACGGCGGCTTCCGCAGCGAAGCGGCGCCGACGGTCTTTCTGAGTATGAAATTCGTCGGGCTGATCACCGGCCTGGTGCTCGGCTCCGGCAGCTTGCTCGGCGTTGGCGTCACGCAACAATCCGTGATGTACGTGATCCTCGCCGCCGGCGGCCTGTTCTTCCTCCCGGAGGTGGTGCTGTGGTGGATGATCCGCGGCCGCAAGCAGAACATCTTCCTCGGCCTGCCGGACGCCCTCGATCTGATGGTGGTTTGCGTGGAAGCCGGCCTCGGCCTCGACCAGGCCATGCGGAAGGTGTCCGAGGAAATGAAGAAAACGTACCGCGTCATTTCCGATGAATTCGCCTTGTCGAATCTGCAACTGCAAATGGGGCGTCAGCGCTCCACGGTGCTGCATGAGTTGGGCATTCGCACCGGCGTGGACGACGTCCGCGCGTTGGCTGCAATTCTGATTCAGGCCGACAAATTCGGCTCCAGCATCGCACTGGCCCTCCGCGTGCAGAGCGATTCGATGCGCACGCGTCGCCGGCAACTCGCGGAAGAAAAAGCCGCCAAGACGGCGGTGAAATTGATCTTCCCGCTGGTGTTGTTCATCTTCCCCGGCATCTTCGTGGTGCTCGTCGGCCCGGCCGCGATCACGATGGTCCGCGACATGTTTCCGAAGATGGGCGGGTAAGGGCGAACGACGTATCACAGTCTCCTTTCGCTCCGCGAAAGGAAACGCACTCTCGCGGAGCGAAAGGCGACGATGTTCTAATCCGACTGTAGCCGCCCTCTGTGAGGGCGGTGGAGCGGACGTCGATTGCAGATCGGCGCGTGGCGTGATATCCGCGCGTTCTCCGGCCGACGTCGCAGACCTCGGCTACCGCGGGCGCCGTTGAGAGATCACTTGCTCATCGATATACCGCAGCGGCACATCTTTCCATTCCTTCGCGTAGTCGATGCCGATCCGCGGCGTGATCGCGATGCTCGGGCGATAGCCGGGCAAGTTTTGGAAATACAGCTCTTTGCCGGTGACCGTGACCCCGTTCTCGGCGCGCGTGACGCGGAAGCCGCGGGCCAGCAAACCCGGCCCCGTGAGCTTCGCTTGCCAGCCATCAAGGGGAACCGCGGCGCGAATCAGCACCGCGTGCGCCTCGCCTTCCGTGCCGACGACGACGTTCAGCATGTCGTAGATACCGTAGATCAAATAGACATACGCTCTGCCCGGCGGCCCGAACATCGTCTCCGTCCGTCGCGTCCGCCCGCGCGAAGAATGGGACGCCAAATCCTGTGGACCAAGATACGCCTCGGTCTCGGTGATCCGGGCTCGCAATCGCAATCCCTCCCCGCGCCGCACGAGCACCTTGCCGATCAAATTGCGCGCTACGTCGGTCGCTGAACCTCGGAAGTAATCGAGCCCAAGCTTCGTCGGGCGCGGGGTCGTGATGGTGCTTTCTGACGAGTCATGACGCACGCGATGGAGCGATAGGCTTACCGTTCGAGACTATGATTTCCGCAGAAGTAGGGCAATAGCCAGGCCTGTGGGAGGCGTCTCCGACGCCGATGGAGCGAACGCATTTGCGGCCATTTGCGCGTATCCGCGTCAACTCCATCGGCGTCGGAGACGCCTCCTACAGTTTGCCACACCGAGATAAAATACCGGATTCGCGACATCCCTGCATCGACTACTGAGCGAATCCCGACCATGGCCGTTCCACGCCTGATCCAACTGCGCGGCGTGGAGGTGCATAATCTGAAGCATCTGGACCTCGACCTGCCGCACCGCAAGTTGATTGTCCTTTGCGGCGTCAGTGGGTCCGGCAAGAGCAGCCTGGCGTTCGATACGCTCTACGCCGAAGGTCAGCGGCGGTACATCGAGAGTTTTTCCGCCTACACGCGGCAATTCTTGGAGCGGATCGAAAAGCCAGCCGCGGAACGCATCGACGGGATTCCTCCGGCCATCGCCGTCGAGCAGCGCGCGCCCAATCGATCGAGCCGCTCGACCGTGGCCACCACCACCGAGGCCAACGATTATTTGCGGTTGCTGTTCGCCCGACTGGGTCGTGTGTATTGCATCACATGCGGACGCGAAGTGCGACGTGACTCTTCCCAGAGCGTGGCCGACGAACTCGCGCGGCTTGAAGCTGGGACGCGGTTCCTCGTCACGTATCCGATAGCCTCCCTCACTGCGTCGGAAGTTTCGGCCACCATTGCCACGCTCCAAGAATCCGGGTTCGCCCGCGTGATCTGGGACGATCGCACGATCAATCTCGCCGATGCGCCGCCAGAACGCCCGCCGCGTGACGGTCGCGTGCATGTCGTCGTCGATCGCCTCACCACCGTCGCTGCTGCCGAGCGCACGCGCGACTCCCTCGAAACCGCTTTCCGTCACGGCGGCATCTGCCACATCTGGACGGGTGCCACTGGCGGCTTGACCGCCAGTGCTGACGAGCGATCAACAGTTCAGGATGGCCCAACACTGGCGGACAAGCCGCCAGTGGCACCCACGTCTTCGTATTTGCTCGACGGACAGTCCTGGCAGCGCACCGCCTACAGCAACCGCTTCCGCTGCGATCACTGCGCACGCGACTATCCCGAGCCGGACCCGCGGCTGCTCAGCTTCAATCACCCGGAAGGCGCCTGTCCGACGTGTGAAGGCTTTGGCAACATCGTCTCAATCGACCTGGACCTAGTGATCCCGAATCCGGAGAAGACACTACGCCAAGGCGCGATCGCCCCGTGGAACACCCCATCGTACGCGCACGAGTTGGAAGAACTGCTGGCGCTGTCGAAGGACTACGGCATTCCCGTCGACGTTCCCTACAGTCAACTTGATGAGCGCCAGCGCCAACTCGTCTATGACGGCGTACCCGAGCGTAACTTCGGCGGCCTGCGAGGTTTCTTCCAGTGGCTGGAGCGCCGTAAGTACAAGATGCACCTCCGCGTATTTCTGAGCCGGTGGCGCAGTTATCAGCCCTGCCCGGCGTGCCATGGCGCGCGCCTTCGGCCGGAAGCATTGGCGGTGCGCATCGCGGGGAAGAACGTCGCCGATGTCTTGACGCTGAAGGTGCACGACGCCATCGCGTTCCTCGACGCGCTGCAACTGTCCACCGAGGAACGCAAGATCGCCCGCGTGATGCTCGAGCCACTCCGCGCGCGGCTGGGCTATCTGGCCGCCGTTGGACTGGGCTATCTCACCCTCGATCGCACGTTGCGCACGCTCAGCGGCGGCGAGGCCCAGCGCGTGGCGCTCACGGCGGCGCTCGGTTCGAGTTTGGTCAACATGCTGTATGTGCTGGACGAACCGTCGATCGGACTGCATCCACGCGATACCGAGCGGCTCGTGCATTCCGTCCAAGGTCTGCGCAATCGCGGCAACACGGTCGTCGTGGTCGAACATGACGAACAGTTCATTCAAGCCGCGGACCAACTCGTCGAGATCGGTCCGAGCGCCGGGCAACGCGGCGGGCAGCTTGTCTTTCAAGGGACGCCGGAGGAAATTCTCAAAGCGCCAAACAGTCTGACCGGTGATTACTTGGCTGGTCGCCGCCTGATCAGCACGCCGTCACGTCGGCGCGAACCGAACCATGGCTGGATTCGCCTCACCGGCGCGCTGGGGCACAATCTGCAGAACGTCTCCGTCGAATTTCCGCTCGGCGTCCTCTGCGTCGTCACGGGCGTCAGCGGATCCGGCAAGAGCACTCTAATCGAAGACACGCTGTATCCCGCGGTGCGCCGCCGACTCGGCCTCGACGCGCCGAAACCGCTCGAATTCACCGACTTGCAAGGCGACGGGCAGCTCGATGATTGCCAACTCGTCGATCAAAGCCCCATCGGCCGCTCGCCGCGCTCGAACCCGGTGACCTACGTCAAGGCCTTCGATGAGATCCGCGCCGCCTTCGCCGCCACCGGCGACGCCAAATTGCGCAATTACACGGCCAGCCATTTCAGCTTCAACTCCGCCGACGGCCGCTGCGCCACTTGCGAAGGGGACGGCCATCTCGCCGTCGACATGCAGTTCCTGGCCGACGTCTACATGAAATGCCCGCAATGTCACGGGCGGCGATATCGGCGCGAAGTGCTGGAGATCAAATACCGCGGCCGCGACATCGCCGACGTCTTGGAAATGACCGTCCGCGAGGCCTTCACGTTCTTCCGCGGCCAGAAGAAAGCGCAGACGAAACTCAAACGCCTAATGGACGTCGGGCTCGATTACATCTGCCTCGGCCAGCCGGCCAACACGCTGTCCGGCGGCGAGGCACAGCGTCTCAAACTCGCCGGATACTTGAGCGCGAAGCGCCGCGGCCGCTGTCTGTTTCTGCTCGACGAGCCAACCACCGGGCTGCACTTCGCCGACATCGTCCAACTGCTCGATTGCTTCACGGCGCTCCTCGATGCCGACCACTCGCTGATCGTCGTCGAGCATAACCTGGCCGTGATCCGCGCCGCCGACCACATCATCGACCTCGGCCCCGAAGCCGCCGAGTCTGGCGGCCGCATCGTCGCCACGGGCACGCCGGAAGCCGTCGCCCAGGCAAAAGAGTCCATCACCGGTCGCTATCTGGCCGCATCCCTGGCCCAAGACGCCAGCGCCGCCGAGCATGATTGACACTTAGTGCTCCACCGCTAAGATGAATCGAGACTTACAGTTACGTCCAACAACCCTGGCTGACGAGTCAACTCCGAGGATTCACCACGGAGGGCACGGAGAACTCGGAGGGGAAGAGTGAGGGGAATGCTTTTTTGAACCGCGGAGGCGCTGAGACGCGGAGAGGAATTCTGAATTTCTAAATTGGAATGTCGAATCAGATTTGAATGACGAAATCTGAATGCATTCATTGTTGAATGCTCGACGACCAACCTTCGTCGTCGTCGACGAATCAAGTCATTCGGCATTCGAGTTTCAAATTTGATTCGACATTCGAATTTAGGAATTCAAATTTCCCCACTCCTCTCTCAGCGCCTCTGCGGTTCAAAACAACTTTCTCCTCCCCTCCGTGTTCTCCGTGCCTCCGTGGTGATTCCACGCAATAGACGTTGTTCCTCCGTCGGCCGTTTTCAAAGGTGCCCATGATGACTCAGCTTCTCGCCGCCCGGGCAGGGCAGATTACTTCGGAGATGGAATTCGTCGCCCAGCGCGAGCAACTGGCGCCGGAGTTGATTCGCGATGAAGTCGCCGCCGGACGGATGGTGATTCCGGCCAACAAAGTTCACTTGCAGAAGAAGCTGGAGCCGATGTGCATCGGCGTCGCCTCGAGTTGCAAGATCAATGCCAACATCGGCAACTCGGCGGTGACCAGCAATCGCGAAACGGAGTTGGACAAGCTCCACACCGCGGTGCACTTCGGCGCCGACACGGTGATGGACCTCTCCACGGGCAAGGACATCGATCGCATCCGCCAGGCGATCATCGACGCCTCGCCGGTCCCCATCGGCACGGTGCCGATCTACCAGATGCTCGAACAACTCGGCGGCAATATCGAGGACATGCGGCCGCAGCATTTCCTCGACATGGTTGAGCATCAGGCCAAGCAAGGCGTCGATTACATGACCGTCCATTGCGGCGTCATGCTCGAACACCTGCATCTCACCATGCAGCGCGTCACCGGCATCGTCAGCCGCGGCGGTTCGCTGATGGCCAAGTGGATGATGGCCCATCGACAACAGAATCCACTGTACACGCACTTCGAAGACCTCTGCGACATCATGCGCGAGTACGACGTCACCTGGAGCCTCGGCGACGGCCTCCGCCCCGGCAGCATCGCCGACGCCAGCGACGCCGCGCAATTTGCCGAGCTCGACGTCCTCGGCGAGCTCACCAAGAAAGGCTGGGCCAAAGGCACGCAAGTCATGGTCGAAGGCCCCGGGCATATCCCGATGCACGAGATCGAGATGAACATCAAGCGCCAGATCGACATCTGCCAAGGCGCGCCGTTCTACGTGCTCGGCCCGCTCGTCACCGACATCGCCCCCGGCTACGACCACATCACCAGCGCCATCGGCGCCGCGTTAGCCGGCTGGAGCGGCGCGGCGATGCTCTGCTACGTCACGCCGAAGGAACATCTCGGCCTGCCGGAGATCGACGACGTGAAACAAGGCGTAATCGCCTACAAGATCGCAGCCCACGCCGCCGACCTCGCCCGCCAACGCCCCGGCGCCCGCGACCGCGACGACGCCCTGAGCCGCGCCCGGTTCGCCTTCGACTGGAACGAACAATTCCGCCTCTCGCTGGACCCAGAAACCGCCCGGCGGATGCACGACGAAACCCTCCCGCAAGACACGTTCAAAAGCGCCCACTTCTGCAGCATGTGCGGCCCGAAATACTGCTCGATGAAGATCACGGAAGATATTCGGAAGATGGCGGCGAATGGAGAACCGCTGGTGGTGCTGGAGGGAGTTGGCGCGAATGAGTAAGAAGGGCAGATCCATGGAAGTTGAGCAATCGTTCGGCATCGTCGGAGTCTTCGACGCACTTGGCGTCAAGAACTTCGACGATGACCAGATTCGATCCTTCGTCGAGCTTCAAGACGACCTTCGCCAAGTCGTCGACGCAAAGGCAAGCGATCAATCGGCAGCCCGCGGTATCTTCTTGCCGAAATTGTTTACATTCAACGATACGATCATAGTTGCATTAGAGGCAAAAGACGAAGAAATCTATGAGGCGATCAAGGGATTTGCAACAATCGTGCGGCGTCTGGTGTCATTCTGCCTTTCAAGAGCCGTATTTCTTCGAGGTGCGTTCTCAATCGGCAAATACATTGCAAGCGACCGACATAATCTGATCATGGGAAAGGCCGTGACGGACGCCGCAACGTGGTATGAAAAGCCTGAGCTAATCGGGGCCATTGCGACGCCCAAGGCATCAATCGTAATTCGCAAGCATGTATCGAGTGACATCGGTGCCAAACAACCGGATTTTCTTTTGTTTGAGGCCGAGATTCCATGTAAGGGCGGGCCGCAAAGGCTCTATGCGGTAAACTGGCCGAAAGCATGTTATGTTCGTTCGCTTCGTCCGAGCGGGTGCCTTGAAGGGAAGGAATTGGCGTGGCTTCTTGGCTTGCTGGGAGCCTATGAGATTCCATTTGGAGTTGAGCACAAATACAGGAACACGATCGAGTTTTTCGAGAAAGCGCCACGAGACTGAAGTTCGCTAGTTCAGGCACGGTTGCGGAAGCGAAACGTACGTCGAAGGGTTGACCATTGCCACGCACATTGTCGTCTGGTGCCACCTACCTAACGACACTCGGTCGCTCCTCGTTGCGTCAACGCCTCGGCATTTCGCCGGCCTGTTTCGTTTGGCCATTGTCGCGTGCGTCGACCATAGAAGAGTTGGCACTGAATGTCGTATCGGCAAGAAAGTAGCGTTCATGAATGCATACCGCAAATCCGCATTCGAGTTCATTCGCGTTCTTGGTCGCTGGTTCTGGATGCTTGCCATCGGCGAGCTTTTTGGAATTCTCGGCCTCATACTCGACATTACGCGATGGGACGGCTTCTCGACCTGGGTTTGGCTCACTGCGATGGCGTTGGGGATCGTCGCCGCAACATTCTACGCTTTTAATCACGTGAGGCTCGAACGAGATTCGCTCAGTGGGAAACTTGGCGAACAGTTGACAAGCGCACCGGCTAGACTCGCGCGTACAAAGGCACGGCTTCGCGAAATTGCCGAAGAAGGGCGCACGCGAATTATTTCACTAGCGAACTACACAGTTCACGCGCCCGTATCGTGCATCGGACCAACAAGGCTTGGCGGAGATGTCGCCCACGAATGGAAACAATTTGATGAATGGAAGGAGCAGTGCGCGCAAGAAGTAGAGTTGCTTCTTGGCGCACCGGCGCGCAGCAGGTTTATTCGCTGTTTTCACGGAACGCCACTGGAGCGAACCTACCGTTCGACTGACGGGCCGATGGCGTGGTTTGAATTCCATTCGGCACATTTGTATTCGGCGGCAGACAGCTTGGTAGAGTCTGATTTCACCTTCCCTGACGACACGCAGCCAAGTGGGTCAGGCACCTCCGCTGAAGCCAAACGGCCGGCCTGAAAAACAACCATCGCGACGTACAACGTCCTCGCCAACAACGTGTCTGACGGATCCGCGCGCTATTCCTTGTCAGGCAATTAGCCTTCGACGACGCTGGGCTTTGGCGACATCTTTCGGCGGGGCCGGCGGCATCGACTTCGACCGGGGTGCCTGACCTACAAAAGGCGCGATTCGCTGGCGCTCCGTTCACGCTCGCCGCGCTACTCGGCAACTAGGCGAGTGTTGCGGTATGATGCTCGCATGAAACTGCGTTTCGAACACGTTGGCCAGCCGCTCCTCCCCGGGTTTCAATTCCTCAAGCGATTGCTGATCAGCGTCGGCGTGGGCATGGGGCTGATCGTGTTGTCGCTCGTAGCCGGGATGGCAGGCTATCATTATTTGGAGGATCTTTCCTGGATCGACGCCTTCCTGAATGCGTCGATGATCTTGTCCGGCATGGGCCCTTTGATGCAACCTGAGACCGCGGCCGGAAAAATCTTTGCGGGTATCTATGCACTCTACAGCGGGTTCGCGGTGCTCGTCATCGCGGGCATCGCTCTGGGACCCGTCGTGCATCGGATGCTGCATCGGCTGCATGCCGACGATGCCGACCTGAGCGAGAAAACTTAGCTTCGTGATGCAAATCTAAACGATGGCGCCCAATCCAATCCTGTAGGTCAGGCACCCTCGCCGAAGTCGAAACGCTCGTACAGCGATTAGCCGTCGCAACAACCAGAGAAGTTGCCGGCAAATTGCCTGACGGAACGCGGCCGCTCTTCCTTGTCAGGCAATTAGCCTTCAACGACTCTGGACTTTGCAGGATGCTTCGGCGGGGCAAGCAGCTTCGACTTCGACCGGGGTGCCTGACCTACAAAATTGCCTGGCGGAGTGCGTTCAGAACCCCACGTTCAGCGAGATCGTCAGCAAGTGCATGCTCATTTCCGCCGTGTAGTCGCCGACCAGCGTCCCTTCGTAGACGCGCGGGCTGTAGAACTCGTTGTGGAACGGCGATTCCGCATGGAATTCTTCCGGGAAGGGGTTGGCGAACGTGTAGCTCAGGTCGAGGAACAACTTGGGCGTGAAGAAATACGTGGCGCCGGCCGTGGCTGCAACGCCGAACGCCCAATCGGTGTCGGAGACGGTCTGGGGGAGACCTGAGGCGTCGTCTCGCATTGCGTCGCCGCTTGCCCCTCCAAATCAATCTGCGATACTGCTCCCGGCAGGCGGCTTTTCAGCTTTGACGAGCAACTTTCAACCTGGCAGGAGTGGCATTCGATGACCGCGTTTCTCAAAGACTGGGAAAAGGAAAAGAAGGCCTTCAAGGCGAACGTTCTGACGGAACTGCAGAACGGCGGCGCCGCGATTCCGGCCGATTTTAAGAAGCTCGCCGCCACGTTTCTGAAGGCCGACACCGGGATGACGCCGGCGCTCAAAGAGGTCGACGCGGCATTCGGCAAGGGACATCGTAAGGCTGTGATGGACGCCCTCACCGCGCTGCACGCCGTCATCGAAAAAACTGCGGTGAAGGTGCTGACCTTCGCGGGCGAAGCGAGAACCAAATCCAACGAAGTCACAGATCAGACCGCCTCGAACGCCCTGAGTGAAATCCACATGGCGGGCGCGACCTTTAACAAAGTGGTGATCGGGTTCGAGACGCCCGTGGCACGGGAACTGGAGAAGCTGCAACAAACGAAAAGCCCGACCAACACGAAGATCGACATCATCTCCCTCGAAGGAGACATGGACGCCGCTCTGGCCAAGTTCAAAACCGAGGCCAAGAAGTACAGCGAACTGGAAAAGAAGTTCAAGACGCTTAATGCCGCGAAGCAGGCCGAAAAGGCGATGCAGGCCTATTCCAAGGCGGCGGCCCGCACTCAGGTCACGGAGGCGCGCGTGGCTTTGGAAGTCTTTTTCGAAGGGGTCGACGACTTGGTCGACCACAAAAACACGATCGCCAAAGACAAGTCCAAGCCCGACCAAAACTACATCGACGCGGTCGAAAGCCTTTGCAAAGCTCTGAAGACCATCACGACGGCGCGCGGCGCGGTTTCCTACAAGAACCTGAAGACACTGGAAGGCCGCGCGTGACCGTGGAAGCGCCGCGACTCAACCTGGCCGGCTGGGACAGGTAGTTCCCGATCAAGGAGAGAAATTGGGGAACTAGGATTCGAACCTAGGCTAACTGGTTCAGAGCCAGTGTAAAGGCGCATGCTCACTGGTTCATCGAGATTGATAAGCGTCTATACTGCTTTACTTTCCGCCGTTTCACGCATACATTGTGCTACACCCAGATTCATGGGAATTGACCGAGTGCGTAGCACAGACGTAGCACAGAACCGACCCAGTGAGGCTACACGATGCGTAGCAAGTTGCGGGTTGCGGACCCCGATGGCCGTGCCGAGCCAATCAAGTTTCGATTCTCCAAGGGATCGCTAGAGCGATTCCCGGCACCGGCGGAAGGGCGCATCTTCGTCTATGACGAACTTGTGCCAGGGCTATGCTTGGCGGTCACGCAAGCCGGCGGCCGGACGTTCTACCGCAATGGCCGTGTCGATGGTCGGCCCCAGCGCGTACGTATCGGGACGTTCCCGGGGACCAGCATCGAGCAAGCCCGCAAAGTAGCGGCGAAAATCAACGGGCAAGTCGCCGATGGGCAAGACCCGCAAGAAGCCAAGCGGAACCGCCGCGCCGAGGTCACGCTCGGCGACGTATTCAACTTCCACTTGGAGCACTTCGCCCGGTTGAAGAAAAAGACGTGGCGCGAAGATGAGCGGATGTTCAACGCCTACCTGTCGCCGTGGAAAAATCGACGGCTGGCGACCATCCGCACCGAAGAGGTCCAAGCTTTCCACACTCGACTCGGCACCGACCACGGTCAGTACCAGGCGAACAGAGTTATCGAACTGGTCGGCAAACTATTCAGCACCGCTGCCGGCAAACTCGGCTGGAAGGGCGACAACCCAGCCCTCGCCGTGGATCGGTTCAAGGAACAATCCCGGGACAGATTCCTGCTGCCCGATGAAGTGCCGAAACTGCTACGAGCCATCGACGATTGTCCAGACGCCGCCTGGCGCAATTACTTCCGGCTGCTGCTGCTGACGGGCGTGAGACGCGCGAACGCGCTGGCGGCCCGATGGGAGCAAATCGACTGGCAACGCGCCGTATGGCGGCTGCCGGAGACCAAGAGCGGCAAGCCGGTCAACGTCGAGTTGGCACCACAGGCCGTGGAGGTCTTAGAAGCCCAGCGTGAGATTGTGACGGGCTCGCCGTGGGTGTTCCCTGCCAACCGGAGCGATAGCAAGAGCGGTCACGCCTCGCAACCGGACAAGGCATGGCGGGCGATTTGTGCGGCGGCTGGGATTACCGACCTGCGATTGCATGATCTTCGCCGGACGCTGGGAAGCTGGCAGGCGATTGGCGGTGCTAGTCAGACCATCATCGGCGCTTCGCTAGGGCATTCGCCCGGTTCATCGGCGACGGCGGTTTACTCGCGACTCACGCAATCCACGGTCCGCGAATCGGTCACCAAGGCCGTGGACGCTTTATTGGCGGCAGGGAGGGCGAAGTGATGGACGCATTGGCGAGGTTCATTCACGAGGTGGCATCACACCACAATTCGCTTGCTTGGACACACCAACACGGACTAGAACTTCACCGCAACGGCTGGTTGGAGCCAGCGTATCAGCCGGTGCCGAATCCCGAGAATGAAAGCGGCTGGCACACTTCGATGGGTTTTTATGAGGACCAAAGCCCGCCGCGCAAGGACGCCTTGACCGGAGAGGTTATTCCTAAACCGCCGCTGCTGCATGAAGTGGTCAGCAACATCGCCTGGAAAAATGCTTACTCAGCCGCATTGCAAGCGCGTCCCGAGATTGCGGACCGAATTACTCGTGTCGCCGACGTGCATCGCAGATTTATCGATGCCGTTTGTGAGGCGTCATACGAGCGCCGCAACTTGAACTACGAAGGGGATGCCGCCGCAATTGCAGAGTTTGGCATTGCGATGGAGAATCTGTTGCCGTTTGCCAAAGGGCACCCCAACCCGAAGCCGCCGGCCGCGAAGCATCGTTTGTCAATTGACGTGAATGGCCTGTGCGCCACGCTCGACGATAAGCGATTGCAGCTCAAATCAACACAGCTCGCCGTGTGGCTGGAAATGCTGAATTCCCCGGCGGGTGCGTGGGTCAGCGCGTCAGATGCCAAAGAGCTTGATAATCGTTTGCTCGGAACGCGGACCGATACACTGCGCAAACAGTGTCCTGAGCCGATTCAAAAGTTGCTTGAAACTAGCAACAAGTCGGGATGCCGACTCAAACTCGGTTGATGCGCACTTAGCGCTAACTAAGCGCGTACTGTTTGCGCGTTATTCCCGTCTAGACTTCGCCTGACGTTGCTGGTCACTGACCAAATTCAACTCAGGTGAAACATGCTAGCCGTAGACATTCCCGCGTTGCTCGACACTGAGCAAGTTGCCCACATCCTCGACGTGAAGCCGGCCACTCTGGTCGCTTGGCGGCATCATCGCCGCTACCCGCTTCGATTCACTCGCGTCGGGCGGAACATCAGATACCGGCGCGAAGACGTGTTGGCGTTTCTCGAAGCCCGCACGGTCGATTGCGGCGATTCCCAAAACTAACCCCGCGCCCCTCTGCTTTCACGGCGGCGGCTGGGGCGTTTCTTCAAAGTGCCGTGCTGGAGATTCGTGCAATGGCTGTGCAACAGAAACAGCGAAGTTTGGGAGACGTCGTTGAGGACTTCGGCGGGCTGTATGAATGCGAGTCTGCCGCCAGAGGTCTGCTTCATGTCTTTCAGCAGATGGACAAAACACGCAGTGAGCTGATGCGTACGGTCGAGGCCGCCATGAACGATCGCGGGCGAGTGCTCAAGAGCAAACTCGACCTGAACTCCGTCCGCAGTCGTGTCGGCACCCTGCAATCCTACACGCAAGATGCACAGTGGGAGCGAATGGAGCTGGACTCGGCGATTGATTCACTCGAACGCGAAATCGAGGAACTCGCCGCGATTGTGGAGGCTTAACCATCAAACGCTGCCGCCCCGGGTGCGAACCGGGGCGGTAGCTCAAACTGGAGTTGTACTGTGCGAATGAATCTTACTCTCGCGGATTCTGTTCCGCAACTTGCGTGGCGATCCAATCCCTTTCGGGGGATCACGACGTGAGTGACTGCCACCTGTGCCAAGTCCGCCCTGCGATCGCATTGCGCGTTCCGACTCGCGGCGGCGTGTTTGCTCTCTGCGGGCAATGCCGACGCATGCACGGCATCTACCCGAAGCGGACGAAGACCACAACCAAACCCAAAACGATCGAGGTTTCACCATGTCCGACGCATCGACAATTGACGTTCATCTAACCAACGGCAAAGCGGCGCCAGCGGAGGCCGCGCCAGACCCGTTTGACCTGGACCGACTCCGGCTTTCGCAGAACTTCGGCGAGACGCTCGGCGTCAAGAAGATGCTCACCACGCTCCGCTGCCGCAAACCTGATCGGCAAGAGTTTGTCCGCGTCATGCCGGGCGATGAATGGCGACTCCAAACTGCGATCCTCGAAGATCGCATCAACCGCGAGGACTACATCGTCGACCCGCGCTTGCATGGCGACGTAGCGGAATTCTTGCAACCCGTCGTGCTGCTGCTGGCGACCACGAAGCAGAACAACCCGTTTTTGTGGCGGTGCAAGCTGCCATCGTCGGATGGTAGGCCAAACGCCTGGAATGATTCGATGCTCGCGGCGGCGCATGCGGCGGAGACGAAGTGGGTGCGCGTGGCGGCGAACATGCAAGCCGGACTCTACGACGTGTTCGTCGCGTCTGGAGAACTGGCGGAACCGGAGTGGCCGGAGTTGTCGTTCCAGCAGTGCGTCAAGCTCTGCTTTCAGTCGCGGTTTATCGCCGTGTTAGATCACCCGGTTCTCAAGCAACTCCGCGGCGAAGCATGATCGACACGTTCCGCGAAATCTGGTTGGCGGACTTTGAATTCTCCGCGCCGCCGGGCGAGCGCCCACAACCGCTCTGCCTGGTGGCGCGGGAATTCCGCTCCGGGCGGCTGCTGCGCTTGTGGCGTGACGAGTTGCACGCATTGCGCATCCCGCCGTTCGATACCGGACGACGGACGCTGTTCGTCGCTTACTATGCCAGTGCGGAACTCGGCTGTTATCTGTCGCTTGACTGGCCGATGCCCGAGCGAATCCTCGACTTGTACGTCGAGTTTCGCAACGCCTCGAATGGCCTACCCACCACGTGTGGGAATGGCTTACTCGGCGCGCTGGTCCACTATGGACTCGGCGGCATCGAAGCGGCGGAGAAGCAAGAGATGCGAGAACTTGCGATGCGTGGCAACGATTACACCGACGCCGAGCAAGTCGCCTTACTCGACTACTGCCAAACGGACGTGGACGCACTGGCGAAACTGTTGCCCAAGATGCTGCCGGAGATTGACCTCCCGCGTGCCATCTTGCGGGGCCGCTATATGGCGGCGGCTGCACGCATGGAATCGGCTGGCGTGCCGATCGACGTGGAAAGCCTGGAGCAACTCCGCGAGTCTTGGCGGTCCATTCAAGGTCAACTTATCGAACGGATCGACGCCGACTTTGGCGTGTACGTTCCGCGTGGTCAAAAGCGCATCGACCCGAGCACTCCGGCCGGCGCGGCGGTCTTCACCGAGGCCCACCATAACGAACTCGACCCGCACCACTTGGCGGAAGCCCTCGACTACGTGTGGAAACGAGAACTCGATAGCCGGCTGGAATGGGAACGGGCGAAAGCCGCGGCTAGACGTGACACCGGATTGACCGTGCGGAAAATTGAAGACTGGGAGCGGCGTGGCGGGCGGCATGGTCGGGGCGGCGACCATAGCGATTACCCGGGACTCGACGTGACCGCGCGGGAGATTGCCGGCCGCTACCCCGAGCTAGGCATCGGCCCCGGTTACGACGGCGACGACGGCCGTGACTATGCGGCACTCCTATGGGAGACGCTCCGCGAGCCGGCACGGCCGAAGCCGGTTAAGCACGACCCCGAGTTAATAGCCCGCGCCGTCGATCTACTGCGAAACAACCCCGGCGAGACCGACCCCGCGCAGGCGATGACGTTCAGTGCGGAACGATTCGCCCGGTATCTGATTGCGGAAGATATTCCGTGGCCCCGGCTGGCGAGCGGTGCGCTGGCCCTAGACGATGACACGTTCCGCCAAATGGCCCGCACCTATGCGCAAGTCGCTCCGCTCCGCGAGCTACGGCATTCGCTGGGTGAGATGCGGTTGTTCTCCGACTTGGCCGTGGGCGCCGACGGTCGCAATCGCTGCTTGCTGTCTCCCTTTCGTTCCACCACGGGACGCAATCAGCCGAGCAATGCGAAGTTCATCTTCGGCCCGTCGGTCTGGCTGCGCGGACTCATCAAGCCATCGCCCGGGCAAGCGGTAGCCTACATCGACTGGTCGCAGCAGGAATTCGGCATCGCGGCGGTACTCTCCGACGATCCGGCCATGCGCCACGCATACGCGAGCGGCGACCCGTACCTCGAATTCGCCAAGCAAGCCGGGCTAATCCCCCGTGACGCGACGAAGCAATCGCACCCAGCGGAACGGGACCGGTGCAAGGTCTGCATTCTGGCGACGCAGTACGGCATGGGACCGGCGAGTCTGGCGCAGTCGCTGGGGCAACCTGAAGCCTATGCCCGTGAGCTACTCGACCTGCATCGGGCGGCCTATCCACGATTCTGGAAATGGTCCCAAGCCTGCGTCGACCACGCGATGCTCCGGGGATCACTTTGGACCGTATTCGGCTGGCGGGTGCATGTCGGCGGCAAGAGTAATCCGCGATCGCTGGCGAACTTTCCAATGCAAGCCAACGGGGCCGAAATGCTCCGGCTGGCCTGCTGCCTGGCAACCGAGCGAGGCATTACGGTCTGCGCCCCGGTACACGATGCGGTCTTGGTGGAGGGTGCCGACGAAGAAATCGACCACGTGGTCGCCGCGACTCAAGCCGTCATGCGAGAGGCGTCCGCCACGGTACTCGACGGATTCGAGTTGCGATCCGATGCGAAGATCATTCGCTACCCCGAACGCTACTCCGACCCCCGGGGTGAACGAATGTGGGGAGAGGTTTCCGAGCTACTTACCCAATCCAACATGTTGCGAAACCAACAGCACTTGTTGGTTTGAGCGTATCACTTGTTGGTTTGGCAACACCCGTCCATTCTCCTTATTAGATTCTCCTTATTAGATTCTCCTTTTATAGATACTACCTACCTCTTACTGGAGTAGAGACCCATGGAAGAAGTGAAACTCTCCCTGGATGATTTGCGCCTCTCAACAGAAGCTCGAGCCAACATCGAGCGGTCCCAACGGAGAACCCGCAAGTCAGTCGGGACAACCTCCGTGCCGTTCATTCGCGGACCTATCCCCGAATGGTGGATTACCCGCGCTGCCAAACTGCCTGCGAAGTCGTTGCACCTGGCGCTCGCGATGTGGGCCGTGCATCACTGCGATAGGGACAAGCTCGTACGCATCAACCGGAAGTTGCTTGCGAAGTACGGCATGAGCCGGGACTCCGCGTATCGAGCGTTGGCATACCTGGAGGGTGCGGGATTGATTGCGTGTGACCGCAAGCAAGGTCGACTCGCAACCGTGCGGCTGCTGCTGGATTTACCAAACCCCGAACTGGAGGAAACCAACACGTGAGCAATTCATCATTCGACGCCGAGCACGCTGCCGCCTATCGGACGGCGCAGCACGAGGGATGGAAGCCAGCCGACCGCGCTGCCATCGCATCACGAGCGGCACGACGCAAGGCAAAGGACCCTCGACGGCTGTGGAGTTTCGTCATACCGTCCGACGCCGAGGTCGCCGAGGTGGAGCGCATCGAAGCGGAGTTGAAGGGGTGAGGCACCCCCATTCAATTTCGCGGCGGCGCGCACGCACTTACCCCCTCGTATGTCATCGACCAGCTTGCAGAAATGGCAACGCCCCCCGGGGGTAGGTCGAAGACCTGGAGCGCACGCGCTCGTCTACGTTGTCCACCCCGTGCGTGTTTTTTCACGGGTTTTGACATAAGGGGTATCGGCCCCGTGTCGCACGACGCCAACGCCTAACGCAAGGCAACGCATATGCACGACCGAAATCACGTCCAACACGCCGCAACGCAACAGAACGCAAACTGTGCGATTACAGAGGCAGTCTGTCCAACTTGCAAGACGCCGTTGTACGTGTACTCGACGAAGATCATCGCGGGAACACGCAAGCGTTACTACCACTGTCCAACGTGTCGGCACCTGCCGGAACAGAACGTCGAGACGATCCCGCTGGAACGCGCACCGAGGATGCCCAAGAAGAAAGTTGTACCACGGTAGTACGTAGTTACAAATCAATTCACAACTTCACGTGTACCATCACAAAGGGAAGCCAATGAACATGACACCGCAATTCGCAATCGTTCCAACTGGATTCGACCCACGGCGCATCGACCCCGACGGACTGCGACAGTTTCGCACCTGGATCACAAGCAAGATTCTGCCGGCCGCTCCGGCCTACGGCGAATTCTTGCACCGGTGGCTACAGGACGAAGAAGTCCGCCAGCATCAAACACCGGACCAAGTTTCGGTCAAACACCTGATGGCAATCCCGAACGAACTGCCCGGCTGGGAGTTGTATGAAGTGGCTCAAGCCATATTCTTCGCGAACGAAATCAGCAAAACGATTAGCTGCGAAATGCTGGGACGAATGTTCGACCATCAAGTCAGCGCGTTCGCCCACTATCTCGCGTTTCAACTTCAACCGTCGGAGGCCGCACAGTGAGCGACTACTTGAGCATTGCAGAAGTCGCCGACCGTCTCGGCGTGTCGACGCTGACCATTCGGCGTTGGTGGTACAGCGGAAGCATCATCCCGCCGGTGCGCCTCTCCAAGCGTTGCCTGCGATGGCACGCTGCCAAGTTGGCGTTGTGGGAAACCAGCCGTAAGCCGGCGGCACCGCCGGAACCAAAACACCCAGCATCAATCGAGGTATAGAAATGGCCGTTTCGACTGGCAAGCAATTGATGAAGTGCCACGACTTGCGAGCGGCGACGCTCCAAAAAATGCAATCCGTTTACGACCAGGCGGAGAGCGACAAGCGTGCATCGTTGACCGTCGAAGAGGTCCGCGACTTTGACGACTGCGAGGCGGTTATCGACGCCCTCGACGTGCAGATTCGTGAACTGAAAATCAAGCAAGAAGAGGAAAAGCGTATGCCAACTGCACCTAATCCCGCCGCCGAGACCTGGGAGCAAACCGCCGCCCGAGAAGGCGAGGATGCCGCGAACGAACGGTATCATCGCGCCTTGCCACGGAAACTACTCGACGCGGAGGGGCGCGAGTATCGGGCGCTCACTCCACAACATCGCATGGCGGACATCTACACGCGTGACGTGTCGGTCCGCGATAGCAACTTGTCCCTTGGGCGGATGTTGAAGGGTAGCATCACGGGCGACTGGCGCGGCGCTGACGCCGAACGCCGGGCGATGGGTGAAGGCAGCAACAACTTGGGCGGCTATCTCGTGCCGGATGCGTTGTGGAGCCAAGTGCTCGACGCGGCCCGTGCGAAGTCGGCCTACGTTCAAGCTGGTGCCATCACGGTGCCAATGGAAACCGAAACGCTGGCGATGCCGCGCATTGACGCCGACCCGACGTTCGCGTTCAAGGGCGAGAATGACGCGTTCAGCGAAAGCACCGTCGGATTCGGTTTGGTGAATCTCGTAAGTCGCACGTTTGGCACGATCGTCAAGGTGTCCGAAGAATTGTTGATGGACGCGCCGATGGCGGCCGACGCGATTGAGCAAAGCTTGATTCGTGGTTTGGCGACGGCGCTGGACTCGGCGGCCCTGATTGGCTTGTCGCCGGGTATGTCGGGACTGATTCAGAACTCGACGATCGTGACAGCGCAAACGGGCAGCGTTGGTGCCATCGATTGGTTGGACCTGCACACTGCGGCCGTGGCCGTTCGCAGCAACAACCATGAGCCGACGGCCTATGTGTGCGATCCGGTGATTGCCGGAGACCTCGACGCGATCGTCAGCGGCGACGGCACTACCTCCGCTCGCCTCTGGTTAGGACCGCCACCGAGCATTGCCGGCATTTCGCGATTCACGACCACGACGATGCCGACGTCGAGCATCATCATGGGCGACTTCTCGTTTGCCGTGCTGGGCGTGAGGATGCAGCCGCGAATCGAAATCTCGCGCGTTGCTGACGATGCGTTTGAGCGGTTCCAAGCGGCGATTCGCATCGTGTGGCGCGGCGATACGGCCGTGTTGCGACCGAGCGCGTTTCACTTGCTCGCCGGCATCACCACCTAATCTACAAGCGCGTCAGCGGCTCGTGGCCGCATGGCCTCCGCCCCTCGTGCCGTTGGAATGCTCACAGCGCCGCGAGGGGTTTTTCAATCCACAAGGTGAACTATGGCTGCGATGGGAAAAGAGCGCATCACGGACTTGTCAGAGGCGACGGCATTGACGGTTCCGAACGGCGCGAAGCTTGCGACAATCACGAACACCGGCTGCGCCGTCCGTTACTGGACCGACGGCTCGGTACCCACGGCAGTTCAAGGGCACGTGCTGCCGAGCGGCGAAAGCCTGACGCTTACCACGGCGAGCGGATTGGCAACAGCGCAGTTTATTGCCGAATCCGACGTGGCGGTTTTAGATAGCGGGTTGGAAGTGAGCTACTTCAACCACCAAAGTTAATTTCTAAGGAAGCACAAGCGGTGACTCGTTGTCGCCTCCTGACCCCCGGCGGGTGATGCCTCCGGGGGGTTTTTATGCGCCCGTAGCACATGCGTAGCACAGGGCGATTTCCGTTGTTGGGAGCATGAAAAAACCCTTGCCGCAAGTTATTTGCTAGCAAGGGTTTGCTTCCATTGGGGAACTAGGATTCGAACCTAGGCTAACTGGTTCAGAGCCAGTCGTGCTACCGTTACACCATTCCCCAAGAAAATCGTCCCCAAAAAAATGGTGAACGCCCAGATTCGTCTAGTCGCCGTTGCCGGCGGTTAGCGAAGTAATACGGGCTGTTCACCGTCCAATAGGCTACGTCTGCCAGTGCGCTTCGTCAAGAGCGACAAGAGGTTGCGACACGGGGTTCGCGCTCCGCTGGGCGATCGGATCGGGCGTTGACGGGCGCTTTCCCCCCCAATTAGAATCTGGGTTGCGCCGACGCCCACCTTTATCCCCTGACGGCGAGGCCCTGCCGCTCCGCAGTGAGTGGCGACTGGTCTCCTAAAAATGGGCGGCATGTCCCGCTGATTCATGGCCGTATTGCAACTTCTCAAAGGGCAGACGCCTGGCCAGATCTTCGCTCTGGAGCGGGAATCGTCCGTATTGGGCCGGCACCCGGATTGCGACATCGTGCTCGATGTCCAAGCCGTGAGCCGCCAGCATGCGAAGATTCTGCGCTCCGGCGCCGATTTCTACGTCGAGGACATGGAGAGCCGCAACGGCACGTTCGTCAACGGCGAGAAGATCGAGGCGCGCCGACTGTTGCGGGATAACGATCGTCTGAAGATCTGCAATCTGCTGTTCACGTTCCGACTTTATCCGCCGGGAATGAGTGACAGTTCCCGGGCGCTGCTGGTCGACGACGAGGGGCCGGTTCGCAGTTCCACGATGACGTCGCAGGTGGACGTCGGCAATCCGCGCACGCCGGCGCGGATGTCGGTCAATCCGGAGCTCAAGCTGCGGGCGATGCTGGAGATCACGCAAAGCCTGTCCAAAGCGTTCGACCTGGAAGAAGTGCTGCCGAAGATTCTGCAAACGCTCGGCCACATCTTCGTGCAGGCCGACCGCGGTTTCGTGGTGTTGCGTTCCGAACCCAGCAATATGTTGATCCCCGCGGCCGTATGGCATCGGCGCGGCGATGATCAGGAGACGATCCGTATCAGCCGCACCATCGTCAACCAGGTGATGACGGACAAGCTGGCGATTTTGTCCGCTGACGCGGCGAGCGACGACCGTTTCGATACCAGCCAAAGCATCGCCGACTTTCGCATTCGTTCGATGATGTGCGCGCCGTTGTTGGACAGCGACGGCAAAGCGCAGGGCGTGATTCAAATCGATACGCTCGACCAGCGGAGCCGCTTCCAGCAGGACGATCTCGATCTGCTGGCCAGCGTCGCCTGGCAGGCGGCGCTCGCGATCGAGAACGCGCAAAACCACGAACAATTGCTCACGCAACGTGCGTTGGAGCGCGATCTGGTCCTCGCCCACCAGGTGCAGCAAGCACTGTTGCCGGACCAGGTGCCCGTGCTGCCGGGGTATCAGTTCTTCAGTTTCTATGAGCCGGCCAACCAGGTCGGCGGCGACTACTACGGCTATATTCCGATGCCCGGCGGGCGACTTGCCGTGGTGATCGCCGACGTGGCGGGCAAGGGCATCTCGGCCGCATTGCTGATGGCCAAGCTTTCGGCCGAGGTTGGTTATTTGCTGGCCACCGAGGCCACGCCCGCCGACGCGCTCAATCGGCTGAACGTGAGTTTCGTCCGCGTCTTGAACGATCGCTTTGTCACCATGGCGATTGTGGTCATCGACCCCGCGCGGCACGAGGTGACCATTGTCAACGCCGGCCACATGGCGCCGCTGTTGTGCAAGCCGGGCGGACAAGTCGTCGACCTGGGCGAAGACACCAAGGGAATACCGATCGGCATCGAAGAAGACCATCGCTACGAGCAGTGCGTGATTCCGCTCTCGCTCGGCGATACGGTCACGATCTATACCGACGGCATTAGCGAAGCCATGAACGGCGACTTGCAGCAATACGGCATTGATCGCATCGTGAAGGATCTTTGCAAGCGATCGGAGCGCGACACGGTCGACAAGCTCGCCGGCAGCGTGCTTGAGGACGTGAAACGCTTCGTCGGCGACCAAGATCAAAGCGACGACATGTGCCTGGTGTGCTTCGGGCGATGCTAACGCACAAACTCAAACGCGCAGCGGCCGTGTATCTGCTGGCTGTCGGTGTCGCTTCTTTCGCCCGTGCGCAAACCGTCGAGTTGCTCGATCACACTGATCTTTCGTACTTCATCGACGACGAAGACGTTGCGCGCCCCGTTCAAATTGCGGACGATTGGCAGCAACGTCGCCGGGCGATCTTGAAGTCGTTGCAAGAAGTAATGGGACCGCTGCCGGATCCGCAACCGGGCGCGCCGCTCGATGCGCAGACCATCGAGGAAGTCGCCATGCCCAAGTATGTGCGGCGAAAAATCACTTACGTGCCGGAGTCGGGCGATCGTGTGCCGGCATATCTTCTATTGCCGCGTGGCGAGCCGCGGCGGCGACCGGCGATGCTTTGTCTTCATCAAACCACGGACATCGGCAAAGGAGAGCCGGCAGGGCTGGGTGGGCTCGGCACACTCCACTACGCCCATGAACTAGCGGAACGAGGCTTTGTTTGCCTCGTACCGGACTACCCGTCGTTCGGCGACTATCCTTACGACTTCAATCGCGCCGACGAGCCTTACGTCAGCGGCTCGATGAAGGCGATTTGGAACAACATCCGCGGCGTCGATCTGCTCGTGGAAATGCCGGAGGTTGACGCCGAACGGATTGGCGTGATCGGGCATTCGCTCGGCGGGCACAATGCGATCTTCACGGCGGTCTTCGATGAACGCCTGAAAGCAGTCGTCACGAGCTGCGGGTTCACTGGTTTTCAGCACTACTACGGCGGCAACCTGCAGGGCTGGACCAGCGACCGCTACATGCCTCGAATTCGCGAGCAGTACGGCAACGATCCGCGCCGCGTGCCATTTGATTTTCATGAGTTGATCGCCGCGATCGCGCCGCGATCCGTGTTCGTGTCCGCGCCGTTGCGCGACGATAACTTCGAGTTGCAGGGAGTGCGCGAGGTCGTCGCCGCGGCCTCCGTGATTTACCGGCTGCATGGCGCCGAAGCAAAGTTGCACGCCGAATATCCCGACGCGCCGCACGAGTTCCCGACGCCGGTCCGCGAACAAGTGTACGAATGGCTGCTACAGGAATTGGGCGCAGCCCCGGGCAACTGATCCAGGTTGCTTTCCATCGATCTCGTCTCCGGAGAGGATGCAAAACATGTCGCAACCCACGATCTTGGCCTTTGCCGGAAGTGCTCGGCGCAGTTCATTCAACAAGCAGGTCATTCGTATCGCCGTGCGCGGCGCCGAGCAAGCGGGCGCGAAGGTCACGCTGATTGATCTGGCCGATTTTCCGCTACCGCTCTTCGATCAGGATCTGGAAGCCGAGTCCGGCCCGCCGGCGAACGCCGCCAAGTTGTTCGAGCTGCTGAAGTCGCACGACGGATTGATGCTGGCCGCGCCGGAGTACAATAGCTCGATCACGCCGCTGTTGAAGAACACGATCGATTGGACGTCGCGCAAGTTCGGCGAAGTCTCCGGCCTCACGGCGTATCAAGGCAAGGTCGCCGTGTTGATGAGCGCCTCGCCCGGCGCACTCGGCGGACTGCGCGGCCTGGTTCACCTGCGAGCCATTTTCGGCAACATCGGCGTCATCGTGTTGCCGGAACAAGTCGCCGTGATGCAAGCCCACAACGCTCTCGACGAACAAGGCAACCTTCGCGACGCCAAGCAACAAGCGGGCGTGGAAAAACTCGGGGCGCGCCTGACCGAAGTGCTTGGGAAACTGCGCGCATAACCCAACGGCACAGCCCTCAATCATCTGTAGCCGAGGACTGTGACCTCGGCGCGTTGGACGTGAGCATCGTCCACTCCACCGGCCTCACAGAGACCGGCTACAGCCAGAAGGATTTGACACCATGTTCAGTTCGTCGGAGCTCTCGTATCCGCCGGCGCTGCCTCCGCCAACGACAACAATCCATCCTCGTCCTTGTCCAACCTGGAAAAAGTCTCCGGCGCGCCCAAGAACTCTCGCGGGCTGATGTCGCCGTCGGAGTTGGCGTCCATTCGCCGGAACCAGGCGGGCGCTTCGACGCTGTCCTCGGTGGCCGGCGCGCCGTAGCTGACCGGCGCGGCGGGGCCTCCGCCCATGCCGCGTTCGAAATGGACTGAGATGCGCGTGGGAATTTCGTCCTTCGTGACGCGGCCGTCGCTGTTGCGATCGCTCGCGCGGAGGCGTTCCGGCGATTCCTGGATTTCCCGCGCGCTCAGCGAGCCGTCGCGATTGGCGTCGAGCGCCGCGAGGAGCGAATGCTCGCCCGGCGTGACCACGGCGCGCACGCGATTCAACAGCGGCGTGCGCTCGGCCTGGAGCGCCGCTTTCAACTCATCGGGATACACTTTGCCATCGGCGTTGCCGTCCCAGCCGTCGAAGGAAGCCTGTTGCATTTCCGGCAGTTCCGTTTTCTCGATGTAGCCGTTCTTGTCCTTGTCCAACTGCTCGATCGCTTGCTTGGCCGCGGCGGCGGTGTCTTGCGGGGGCGTTTGGTCGTTGGCCGTGAGCCGCAGCTTGATGCCGGCGAGATCGAGCATCCAGCCCGCGTCGCCGGGCAGCGCGGCGGGC
>JAWXBP010000504.1 GCA_034440135.1 Planctomycetia bacterium | reverse complement strand
TTATTTACCGCCGCATGCGCGAGCTGGACGCGTTACTACACGAACGTGAATCCCAGTTCCGCTCATTGCAGGCGGCACACGAAACGATCGTGGTCCGCAAGTCGACGTTGCGCGACCAGGCGTATCGAGACCGACTGACGGGCCTGCCGAATCACAACGCGCTCGCCGAGCGGCTGGAAGCGCTCGTCACACAACCCGACACCGGGGACGGTATCACCGCGATCATTTACTTCGGCATCGACAATTTCAAGCGCGTCAATGATCACTTCGGCCTCCCCACCGGCGACAAACTCTTGCAGGCCGCGTCCGAGCGATTGGCGGTGGTACTACGCGACGTAGATACGTTTATTGCCCGGCCCGGCGGCGACAAATTTGTCGTCATCCTCAGTGCGCTCAAACAGGCGACGGATGCCGAAGCGGTGACAGCGCGCGTGCTGGAAAGCTTGAACAAGCCCTTCGATCTGGGCGCGACGCGCGTCAATTCGGGCGCGAGCGCCGGCATCACCATCGTCGACGATGGTCAACAGGACGCCACAGAGCTGTTGCACGACGCCGAAAAGGCCATGTACGAAGCGAAAGGCATGGGTCGCGGCCGCTTCGTCGTCTTCGACCCGGATATCCGCGAACGACTCCGCCGCCGCGCACGGCTCGCCCGCGACCTGCCGCTGGCGGTGGCCCGTGAAGAATTAAGCCTGGCGTTCCAGCCGATTGTGTCGCTCTCCACCGGCGCCATGACCGGTGTCGAAGGACTGTTGCGCTGGAAACATGGAGAATTGGGACCGATCGGCCCCGGCGAATTCATTCCGCTCGCCGAGGAATCGGATCTGATCCTGGAAATCGGCGCCTGGGTGCTCGAACAAGGTTGTCGCCAATTGGCCGATTGGATCGCCCGTTTCCCGTCGAGCGCGCCTCAAGTGATGAGCTTGAATGTCTCGCGTAAGCAATTCAGTCAGCCGGACTTGAGCGAACAGATCGGCCGCGTGATTCGCGAACATGCCGTCCCGCCGGATCGCGTGCAAGTCGAAATTACCGAGGACGCCTATTTAGGCGATGCCCAGGCGGCGCTCCGCATTATGCGCGACATCAAGGCGCAAGGCGTGAAACTGGCCATTGACGACTTCGGCGCCGGCTCGTCGACGCTGGCCGCCGTGCAGCAATTCCCCATCGACACGCTGAAAGTCGATCGCTCGCTGGTCACCGACACCGCCAGTTCGGCGGACGCCGCGGCAATTCTCCATTCGCTCGCGGTGCTCGTTCGTAACCTGAACGTCAAGCTTGTTGCCGAGGGCATCGAAGACGTCGAGCAAGTCATTGCCCTCCAGGAACTCGGCTGCCAATACGGCCAAGGCTATCTCTTCGGCCGCCCCATGACGCCGGAAGCGATCGAAGAGACGTTCTTCGTCGGCTCGTCGATGGGACTCACCACCTCCGGCGCAAACGCCTTCGGCAACTCCTGGGAACATCGCCTCGCAGCCTTCCAACGTCTGGAACTGGAAGAAGCGACCCAAGGTCCGGACTGCGCTCGGTAACTTCCTCGCCGAAACACGGCGTTCGCGCGCCCTGGACGAACGAGTACATTCGACGCTTGCCGCTTGGACTGCATTTGTCGAAATCCGAGGACTTTGCGCGTGAAGATCCGCACCATCACGCTGTTCCTGCACCGAAAATTTGACGCCGCGGCCCTCGCCTGGGCTGGGACCGTATTGGCGCAAGCGTGTGCGCGCTTCGTCGACGCCGGTTACGAAGTGCAGACACGGCGGATCGCGCTGGCGCATTGGGACGTGGGCCTCGGGCGCAATAATGTCGCGGAACGCGATGCCGCGATGAAACTCATCGCCGAAGGCTGCGCCGCACACAAGATCGATATGTGCGGCATCGGCGCCGCCCGCGAGCCTGAGCAAATCGATCACCTCGCCGACATCCTCACACGCTATCCCGATTTCAACGGCGCGGCCGACGGAGCGAACGACGCCGGCACGCTCGACACTGCGGCGATCTTCGCCGCGGCGCGGGCCGTCAAATTCTTGCAAGCGAATACGCCGAGCGGACTCGGACCATTTCAATTCGCCTGCGGGTTTCATATTCGCCCAGAAACCCCCTTCTTTCCGGTCGCCCAACATCGCGGCGACGAGAGTTTCGCCATCGCCTTCGAAAACAGCGATCTCGTCGTCAAGGCCTTTGCGGGCGCGCCCAACTTGACCGTCGCCACGAACAACCTGCTGGAACTTTTTCAGCAGGAACACGGCGCGGCGATGCGCATCGCCGACGGCATTGCAGCGGAAATCGGCGTACGCTTCGCCGGAGCGGATCACTCGATCGCGCCGTCGCTCGAACCGCACGAAAGCCTCGCGTTGGCCTTCGAGTCCCTCGATGTGCGATTCGGACATCGTGGCACGACGGCCATCTGCGGCGCGATGACCGACGCCTTAGCGGCCGCGCCCGGTCCGCGCTGCGGTTACAACGGCCTGATGCTCGCGCTGCTGGAAGACGTCGGCCTCGCCGCCGCCGTTACGTGCGGCGATTGCACCATCGACACGTTGATGATCGGCTCCAGCGTCTGCGGCGTCGGCCTCGACACGGTTCCCGTCCCCGGCGACATCACCGTCGAGCAGCTCGCCGCGATCTACCGCGACGTCGGCACAATCGCGTGCAAATGGAAGAAACCGCTCTCGGTACGCCTCTTACCGGCCAACGGCAAACAAGCCGGTGAAATGACCGAGTTCCAATCGCCGCACCTCTGCAATTGCCGCGTCCTCGCGCTCTAGGGCGGCGGTTTCTCCTGGGGTTAACCACGGAGAGCACGGAGGACACGGAGGGAGGATTTAACCGCGAAACACACGAAAGGGGAGAGGGAGAATTGGGATTCCAATTTCACTCGATTTCATTTCGCGTAATTTCGCGTCTTTCGCGGTTAAATCCTCCGCCCAACTCTCTCCAACTTCGCGACTCAGCGCCTCTGCGGTTAAATTGGCTCCCCCCTCCGTGTCCTCCGTGCTCTCCGTGGTGAGTACCTGAAAGGACATCGCCGCTCACCAAGGCAAGTGATCGAGATCCACATTGCCGCCACTCAGAAACACGCCGATGCGTTGCGGGCGATTCGGCATTCCTCGAAACTCTTCGCTCAATACAGCCGCCAAGGCCACCGCGGAACTCGGCTCCACCATCAACTTGGCACGCTCCAAGAGCAAACGCATCGCGGCGAGAATCTCGTCCTCGCCAACGCAAATCACACGCTCGACGTGATCCCGCACGATCGGCCAGGTCAGCTCGCCCAGTCCCGCGCGCAGCCCGTCGGCCATGGTCGGCCCGTCGGTGGCCGCCTCGCACTTGCCGGATTGCTTGGATCGAAATGCGTCGTCGGCCTGTTGAGGCTCAGCGCCGATTACGCGAATGGCTGCGTTCAATCCATGCGTTGCGACGGAAACTCCAGAAATCAATCCGCCGCCGCCCACGGGAGCGATCACAGCCTCCAGGTCGCGCACTTCGTCGAGCAGTTCGAGCGCGGCGGTCCCTTGGCCAGCAATAATGTCGGGATGATCGCAAGGGGAAATCACCACTCCGCCCGTGCGTTCGGCTACTTCAGCCAACACACCTAGCCGCGATTGTGCCGTCCATTCGCACGGCACGACCGTCGCGCCGTAACCTTCAATCGCGCGGCGCTTGAATGCCGAGGCGGTCGATGGCATCACCACATACACTGGCGCGCCAATCAAGCGTCCCGCCGCGGCCAATGCCTGCCCGTGGTTGCCGGAGCTATGCGTCACCAGCCCGCGCCGACCGGCTTCCGCCCCAACTTTCAGCGCGGCGTTCGCCGCGCCGCGGAACTTGAAAGATCCGGTCTTCTGAAACATCTCGCATTTAAAGAACAACTCGCACCCGGCGAGCGCATCAAGATGCGCACAACGCTGCACGGGCGTGCGATGGATATGCGGAGCAATCCGCGCCGCCGCGGCGCGCACGTCGTCCAGAGCGACCGTGTCAGACATGGCGCGCAATTTTACTCCTGCACGTGCGATTCCAGGAACCACAGGTTCTTGTCGAGACCGCGCGACACGCCCGTGAACAAGTCCGCGGTATCCGCATCGCCGAACCCGGCAGCCGTGTCGATGGCGGCCCGCGTTGTCTTCGCTAGCGCGGCGAAGCGCGCAATCAACGCCTCCAGGTGCTGGCGTCCGTTCACCGCGCCCAGGTCATACTCGGGCAATCGCGACGCCGACGCCGCGATCCGCGTCGTGCCGAGCGCCACCCCGCCGAGCGCCGTTGCACGCTCGGCGATCTCGTCAATGTGCTCTTCCACTTCGTCCGCCAGCGAATCGAACAGCAAGTGCAGTTGATGGAACTGCAGGCCTTTCACGTTCCAATGGGCCTGCTTGATCTGGCTATAGAGATCAATCCCATCGGCCAGGTGCTGATTCAACAGCGCGATCGATTTCTCGCGAACATCCGCCGCAAGATCATTCGCTGTGGAAAAACCACTGCGTTTCGACATCCAAAGCCCTCCTGTCTCGAATACAATCCCAGCGACTCGCGCCGCAAGTCGCTGGATTATACCGCCCGACAAAGTGTCGCCGGCAAGAATGCCGCCCGAGCGACCGTCGCGCCCAGCTTCCAAAGAAGCTACCCGGCAAGGATTCGAACTATAGCAGAAAACACGCCGAAAATCGACAATAGCGGCGCGGGAATCGCAAATTCCGGCGCAGTTAACGCACGAGTCGACGACTCAGACCCTCGGTTGGCCGCGCTCGTGATCGCATGGCACCTACTGCCGGAGAAGATCAGAGAGCAAATCACTGAATTGGTAGGGGCGGCCTCGCGGTAAGAATCCCGGCGCGTTGTTTGGATGGTCACAGCCTCTCAATAAGTTGAAGGTCTTGACGTCCTGAAACTAGACGCGAGGATCGAACCCCTCGCAAATTCTTCGGAAAACGCGCCGAGCCATACGGGCGGCGGCACAGTCGGCGTATCGGGGGGTACCAGGGACGCCTGCTCGGCGGTGGTTGCGTGAGCTGGGCCGGGACTGCCTGAAGGCGCGGGAAAGCGAATCGCTCCCATCGCGAGACAGGCTAATTGGCGAGATCTGTGGAGATAGGCTCCGGCGCGTAATTGCCCGTCGGGACGCCAGATTTCCGAGCATTACTCGCGTTCGCCTCTACACACCTCTCCAGCCCGGTTGGTCTATCCGAGCAAAAAAAACGCCCGCGGTCAGTTGTGCGAAGCCCTAGAGAATCCAACGATCTCAGGAATTCGGACCAAATCCCTAGAAAACCTGTCCGGTTGTTGAGATGTTTCCTAGTACTAGTAGAGGTGAGGATAGCAAGCAAATGGCAAGTGATGCGTCGGATCAGTTGCTGGAACATTTTGCCAAGGGCGACTTGGCGTCGGCCCATCAACTTCTGGGGTCCTATCGCGAACGCTTGAAACATATGGTCAGTATCCACTTAGATCGACGGTTGGCTGCCCGGTTCGACCCTTCGGACGTCGTCCAGGAAGGTCTTGCCGAAGCGGCAAGGCGATTGCCCGACTACGTCGCGGAACGCCCTGTGGCCCTTTATCCTTGGCTGCGCCAACTCACCTGGGAAAAGCTGTTGCAGATGCGTCAACATCAACTGGCGGCCCGGAAACGCGACCCACGCCGAGAACAATCGCTTGCACTGACCGATGAATCCGCTATGCAACTCGCTGAACGGCTGGTTTCCACAGGAACAAGTCCGAGCGAGGGGCTGATCAAACGAGAACTAGGTCAGCGCGTGCGAGCTGCATTAGCTCAGCTCTCTGCAGGTGATCAGGAAATTCTCAGCATGAGGTATCTGGAGCAGTTGACAGTTGACGAAGCCACGGCGGTACTCGGGATTTCCACCGACACTTTCATGAAGCGTCATTGGCGGGCGATGCAACGCCTTCGGCCCTTTCTCGACGGCTAAAAAAAGAGCAGCCCATGGTAGACCCGGTAAATCAGACGTCGACAGACGTCGAACTCATGTACGCATTCGAGCAATTGACGAGTCGCGTCATCGCTGGCGAAGTCATCGACGCCCGTGTCCTGCGCGACGAGTTTCCTCATCAGGCCGACCAACTGGAATCGATGTTGCCGGCAATGCTCTCGCTCGCGATGTGCGGAATGGACCCTAAGGGAAGTGGAGGCAATGCCCATCACACCTCGCCCGGCCTGCTAGGTGACTACCGCATCCTCCGCGAAGTCGGCCGCGGCGGGATGGGCGTGGTGTACGAAGCCGAGCAGATTTCCCTTTCGCGGCGCGTGGCGCTCAAGATTCTGCCATTCGCGGCCGTGCTCGATCCTCGCCATTTGCAGCGGTTCAAGAACGAAGCCATGGCCGCAGCGCATCTGGATCATCCGAACATCGTCGAGGTCTACGGGATCGGTTGCGAACGGAGCATTCATTTCTATGCCATGCGATTCATCGACGGCGTGACCTTAGCGGACGTGGTCGAGGCGAAGCGGCAGAGCCAGGCCGGGCATGTCGAAGCCCAAAATCCGCATCTCGGCTCAAATCCAAATGACGAAGCTCGCACGGAAGTCTTTTCGCATTCCTCCGATGCGTCACTCAGCACTCCGCACGCATCACTTGCCACCGACACTTCGCCGATTCTCCAGGCCGCCCTTAGCACCGTTAACAGCATTACGCCCAAGGAGCGCTTTCGCCGCATCGCCGAAATCGGCATCCAGGCTGCCGAGGCGCACGATCATGCGCATCAGATGGGCATTGTGCATCGCGACATCAAGCCGTCGAACCTGATGATCGACGAGCGTGGCAAACTGTGGGTCACCGACTTCGGCCTCGCCCGCAACCAAGGCGACGCCAGCATGACGATGACCGGCGACCTGGTCGGCACGCTCCGCTACATGAGCCCGGAACAAGCCCTGGCCAAACGAATCACCGTCGACCACCGCACCGACATTTATTCGTTGGGCGTGACGCTTTACGAACTGCTAACCTTGCGCGCCGCGTTCCCCAGCAACGACCGCCAAGAAACGCTGCGCCAGATCGCGTTCGAGGAAGCGACTACGCCACGCAAGCTCGACAAGTCGATTCCCGAGGAGTTGGAAACGATCATCTTGAAGGCGATGGAAAAGAACCCGGACGATCGCTACGCGACAGCCCGCGAAGTGGCGGGTGACTTGCGACGGTGGTTGGAGCACATGCCGATTGTGGCACGAGTTCCCGGTATGTTCGTTAAGGCGAAGAAATGGACCCGGCGTCATAGTGCATTCACGACTTCGGCGATGTTGCTGCTGGCGATCTCGACTGTGCTGTTGGCCACTTCGGTCGTGCTGATCAACGCTGCCTATACCAAGGAATCAGCACAACGAGGTGTGGCCCGCAAGGAGGCAGACCTGGCCAAGCAGAACCTCGACTTGGCGGTGCAGGCCATCGATAAGATTGTCGCTCTCGGAAGCCGAGACTTAGCACTTACATCGGCGAGCGCCGAGTTGCGAAAGGGGATGCTGGCTGAGTCATTGAAAATGTGTCGAGTATTGCGCAATTCGTATCCCGATGACGCGCTTTTGGCGGTTAGGACCACCGTCATTTGCTACGAACTCGCCGGACTTGAGGACCGAACTCAGAACTCCCCAAAAGCGAAACAACTTGCCTTAGAGGCCGCGGAAACCACTCGTGACATGCTAACTCGTGTTCAAGGTGACCAAGAGCGCATTCTCGCGTTAATTCACGGCTTTCGTGAGACGCTTGATCGACCGGACGTATGGCTCAGCGGATATGCTGTACCGCTTTGTGTCGCAACACGCGATTTAATGAATCTGCTCCAGGCATTGCCTCCGACTCGCCTATCACTTTGTGCTGAACTACACTGCGATGCATTGCTTTCGAGCCGATATGATAAAGCCTCAGCGCGTCTTGAAGCGACGATTGCCCGGGTCAAGAATACTGAGGAATGGGGGAATGCCGATGTCGACTTGTTGCGGAATATGCGTGAAGCCCAAGGTGCGCTGGCGGATATCAGCTGGGGCGGCACCCAAGTACAACTCGAAAAAACAATGTCGGAATACGTCAGTGCCTCGCGCGAGACTTTAGCAAAGTCGAATAATCCGGTCGATGCGGACGTCCTCGTATTTGCCCTCACGCGACGAGGCGACGCCACGCCAGATGACGAACTTGCTCGAAAATACTATGAAGAGGGATTGGCCATTGGAAACCACTGGTTCGCGCTGCATCCAAAATACACGCTCCTGCTGCCGGGTATCGCGCTATGCCATCGATCACTAGCCGGGCATGATCGAGACCTAGGAAAGTTGGATCTGGCGGAAGCTGAGGCACATGCGCAGGCGGCCGCCAAGATTTATCGCGAGAGATTGGATCGGTTACGATCCAAGGCAAGGTTTGAATATCACTATGCGGCGAATGCTTTTGAACTGCTTGCAGAGATCGTGGAACTGCGCGGCCGCCGAACTGATGTACGACGCCTCTACCAGGATGAATGTGACTTCTGGCGTCGGCTCGCGGACACCTCCTCACCACCCGACGAGGTGGCGCGAGCGACATTGATTGAAGCCGAGCAGAGCTGGGGTGCATTCGAAGTAGTTAGCGGTGAATCAGCGATTGCTCGACAGGCATTTGCGCGGGCCGAAGCAGAACTTCGACTGTTAGTTGCGGCGGCTCCGGCCGTCCAGCAGGACGAACTCAACGAGTATCTTGCAGAATTCCTTGCAGTCACACCTCTTCAAGACTTAGCCAAGCTGGATGAGGCGGAAAATATCATGGCAGGGCTTCCGCAGTCAGGAGACTTTAAACGAGTCTTTACCTCATTGAATAGGGATTCCAAGGAGGAAAGTGACAGAGTCCGTTCCCTCATTCAATTACGACGTGGCAATCCCCTGCCTGCCATCGAAGCTTATCGGCGACTCGACAAGCCCCACATGTATTTGGCAATCGCCGAAGCAAAAGCTGGTCATAAAGAAGCTGCGAGAATCGCATGTCAAGCCGCGCTCGCTGATCCTCAGTTTTACTGGGCAAGCCGTTGGGAGCTTCGCGAGTTCGAGTGTCAATTCCGCGAGTTCGCCGCGCTGATCGAGTTGTCTACATACGAGCTGCTTGATGTTAGAGACAGTTCGAGCGTTTCACCGAATGGGGACGCGCCGCGATTGATTTCTTGGCTCCGTCGGAAGACCACGCCAGTCCCACCATAAGCAGTTCTCGCACGATTGCGTCCTTGTCATTTGCTTGCCAACCGACGGTCGCACTGCGCGCTTTACCCCGAACTTTCCAACCACCAGTCATTGAGGATCCCAATGTTGTCGTTCAAAAAGCACGTAATGCGACGCGAGTGTCGCGCACGTTCCATGCGCCGGACATTCCGCCTTGAGTCCCTGGAACGCCGAGAACTTTTTTCCATCGACTCAGGTTGGGGCTTCGGCCTCGGCTCGGCAGGTTCGGACTTGGGATTTGGCGTTCACGTTGACACGGCTGGCGGCAGTTACGCCACTGGCCGCTTTGACACCGCCGGCTTCGACGCCGACCCCGGGGCGGGCGTCACGGCACTGACGCCAGCGGGTGGCGGCGATGGCTTCTTGGCGAAGTACGCCGCGAATCGCTCGCTGGAATGGGCGGTTGGTTTTGGCGGCGCGGCGCAAGATCGCGCCTGGCAGGTCACGACCGACGCGGTGCAGAATGTGTATCTGACGGGCGTCTTCGAGAGCGCGAGCGTCCAACTGGGCAGCACAACGCTCGTGAATCAAACCGCCGCGGGAACGGGAATTCAGCCGTTCGTGGCCAAGCTCAACAGCGCTGGTGGTGTACTTTGGGCCAAGAACGTTTTCGCGGGTGGCAACGGCTCCGACTATTCGTTCCAGGCCGACGTCGACGCCACGGGCAATATCTTCCTGCCCGGCAGGTTTGACGAAAGCGTCGATTTCGACCCCACGGCCGTCGGTGGAGAGCGCATTAGCGCTGGCGGCAGCGACGCGTACATCGTGAAGCTCAACAGCGCCGGCCAGTTTCAATGGGCCGAAACGTTCGGCGGCCAGGACGTGGACACGAGTTGGGAACTGGAATTGGACGCGGCAGGGAACATCTACACCTCGGGCACCTACCGCGACACGGCGCACTTCCCAGACATGGCGGACAACACGCCGGTGTCGCTGACCAGCGACAGCCTGACCGGCCGCGGCAATGGGTTTCTCTTAAAGCTCGACGGCAGCGGCAACACGGTCTGGATTGTTGATGCGAGCAGCGACGATAGCGTGACCCATAAGCATCTGGAGCTGGACGCAACGGGCAACCTGTATACGTCCGGTGTGCTGCGAGGCAACGCTCAGTTCCCGGGCGGCGTCACGCTGAGCACGAACGGCCAATTCGATATGTTCGCCTCGAAATGGACTACCGATGGAGATTTCACTTGGGTCAGCCAGTTCACTGGCAGCGGCGACAATCCAACGGATCTTAATGACGTTACATCGCTCGCACTCGACGGCGTTGGCAACGCCTACCTGGGTGGACAATTCGCGGGAACCATGGACTTCGATCCAGGGGCAGGCAGCGCTTCATTCACCGCCACGGCCACTGACGGTTACGTGGCAAAGCTCGATGCTTCCGGATCGCTGGCATGGGTTAAGCCAGTGACAGGCGCAGACAATCAAAACATCCGCACCGTTGACGCGATGCCAGACGGCACGGTCCATGCAGTTGGATGGTTCCGCAACGCGGCGAATTTGCCGACCGGTGAAACGTTAACCAATGCGAACACCTACGATGCGATGGTGTTCAAAATCGCCCCGTCCGCCCCAAGCAAGTTCTATGTCGTCGATGGCGCTGCCAAGACCCATGAGTATGATGCGGCTGGGAACCGTGAGGACTTCTATGCACTCAATTCCGGCAACACCGCGCCACGTGGAGCGGCATCGACCGTCGCCGGCGATAAGGTCTGGGTCGTGGACGCCAATAAGAAGGTCTACGTCTACAACAACGCTGGCGGGTTGCTTGGTTCGTGGACGGCGAGCGGACTTTCCACGCCGCAAGGCGTCACGACCAATGGGACCGATATCTGGATCGTCGACGGTTCCACGGACAAGGTCTACAAATACACCGGCGCGGCCTCGCGATTGTCCGGCAGCCAAAATGCGGCGAGTAATTTCAAGCTCAACAACCAAAACGGCAACGCGACAGACCTGGTGACTGACGGTGCGAGCATTTGGACTGTCAACAGCGCCGCGACCGACAAGGTGTTCAAGTACAACATGACCGGCACGCTGCAAGGCAGTTGGACGATCGACAGCCGCAACACCAGCCCGACCGGCATCACGCTCGACCCGGCCAGCCCAAGCACGTTGTGGGTCGTCGATAACGCCACGGACCAAGTCTTCGCCTACGCGGACGCAACGTCACGCACGTCCGGCAGCCAAGCGGCGTCAATCGCGGTGAACCTCGGCCAGGGAAATAGCGACCCGCAAGGCATCGCCGATCCGCCAGCGATTGTGGACGATGCGATTCTTGAACTGGCCCGTGAATTGGCGGATTCGCGAGGCGCACTCGTGCAGCATCCGGCTACCGAGCGGTCGGCCAGCAATGCGTTGAAGCTGGCCGCCGATCACGTCTTCGACTCGCTGTTTGGGTTGCCAGAAATGGCCACGCCTAAACGCGCTCGACGGATGGCAAGTCGTTCCTAGTCCGCTCATTGCCAGTAAGCCGCTGGTCTGGATAACGCCCAGGCCAGCGGCCGGCCATGGCAGTCTACGTCCGGTCACAGGGATATAATTCGGCACAGCACTCCCACGCGAGGCGTCGCCGAAATGCTCACGGAAGAATTTACCGAGACGACCACCCGGCAGTGCCGCAACTGCGGCTATCAGTTGCCGCTCGACGCCCAGCACTTCCACCGCCACAGCGGCCACCGCGACGGCTTCCGCGAGGTTTGCAAGGAATGCCGCCAACAACTCCGCAAAGACGGCCGTCAGGAAGCGTATGGCAGGGCCGAAAAGACGCTACTCTTGAAGCTAGCCCAGCAGATCCGCGCGGGTCGTGACTGTCCGGAGCACGGAAGGCTCTTGTATTGCTTGAACCAATACTTTGGCGGCGCACCGGGCATTGCCCAGGCGATGGCGGCGCAGTATCACGCCGCGTCGACAAGTTCCCGGACCAAGGTCTCCATGCTGTGCACGATGTACGCACTGACCATCGCCAACGATCGACGGCGGGAGGAAGTAGCTCGCCAGCAGGAGGAGAGACTCAACCGGATGTCCCCCGAGCAGCTGGACGAGAACCTTTGGGATCTGACCCAGAAACTGGTGGGCAAGTTGGGCTATGAGATTGTGCCGAAGAAGCGGAGGCAGTGACATGCATCTCCGTCGCCGGAGTCCGTCTGGCGCGGTTGCACTCATAGCCCCGTTCAATCGCAACCTTCACCCGTTGCGGCACTTAGCAGCTACTCAATCGCCCTAACGCCCCTAGGTTCGCCCCGGTAGCGCGAACTAGAAGCGGAACGCATGCGAGGTTGGATCGCGAGTGATCCGCAGTAGTCCAGTTGTGGCGTTAGTGCAGCCAGCGATAGAGCACGACAAACAGCGGCCAGCCGATGACCAGCCCCCAGAACGTGGTCGTGACGACATAGTCGGCGAGTGTTGGCGGTGCCCCGGGCGTGATCACTTTGGGTTTCGGCGACATGGTCGATTAGCCCCTGCTTGCGTCGAGAATGGAATAGATCGTGGGGCGCGAGAGCCCGGTGGCGCGTGCGATCACTGCCACGCCACAGCCTTCCGCCTTGAGTCGCCGTACGGCCTCCAGTTGCTCGTCGGTGACGCTGATCCGGCGTCCAGACTTTGATCCCCCCCAACGCTTTCCAGCCGTTCTCGCGGCAGCCTGGCCTGCTAAGACGCGTTCGGCGCGCAGTTCTAGTTCAAACGCGGCGACACTCGCCAGCAAGTTGGCTAGCAGTCGACCGGAAGCAGTACTCAAGTCGAAGCCATCTTTCAGTGAGACGAGCCCCACTCGCCTGGTCACCAGTTTTTCGAATAGTGCGGTGAGACCACTGGCAGTGCGTCCTAGGCGATCGAGTCGCCAGACGACGACTTGCGAGACGTTGCCGCCATTCAGTTCCGCTTCCAGTTTCTTCCAGCCGGGTCGATCCATCGACTTGCCGGAGGCGGTGTCGCGATACCAGCGGACTTCACTACCGTTGGCAAAGGCGTCGAGCCAGCGTTTCAAGTCCGGCTCTTGGCTACGAGTATCCTGCTTGCGCGTGCTGACGCGGAGGTAAACACCAATGTGCGACATGCTGCAATGTCCTGCGAAGTGTAAGCGGTGAACTACAGTCGAGCCTTGACAGTTTTTCCGCGCCGTAAGTCGTGAAATGACGGGCGCATTAGTGGCGAATCGCCAGGAGGATTGACCCTTTACACTTTTTGCACGGGCTGCGCCGCCCCCGAGTGAGCGGCGCGCCGGTGGGCCGGGCTACTCGGCTTCGTCGTTGGCCGCATGGCTGAGGATCAAGTCGGCCGCGCGTTGCGCCTGGGCGGCTGCGAACACCACCACTCGGCTGTCGGCCTTGAGACGTTGCCGCCAGGCGTCGATATAGGCGGCAGAGTTGTCGAGCGTGGCTTGCTCCAGGCCGCAGTGCCCCATCAAGAAGGCGGCCCCCATCTCGGCGACCAGTTCCTCCTGGCTGTAGCTCGTGCTGCCGAAGTGGATGTCGTCCGTAATGCCCTTGCGCGCCAGGCGCTCGCGGTGACCGGTGGAGTGGGTCAGCTCGTGGAACAACGTGTTGTAGTATTCCTCAGGGCTCGTGAACTGCTCGGGCGTCGGCATGCCGACTAGATCGGCGCTGGGGCGATACCAGGCTCCCGGGTAGCCATGTTCGAGCCGGGGGCCTTGTGGATAGCCGTGAACCACGACTTCGGCGCGTTCGATCGGCGTAAAGGGGTGCGTGACCGTTTCCACGGTGGGGATGCGATCGGCCGGCAGGTCGTCACATTGGGCGACGTTGAACACCGTGTAGTAGCGCAGGAGCGGCGCAGAGCGCGCCGGTTTGCCTTCTTCGGTGGTCTCGGTGTCGTCCGCTGCCCGCCATTTCCAAAACACCACCGGAAAACCTTTTTCCCCTTTCCGGATGTGGCC
>JAWXBP010000503.1 GCA_034440135.1 Planctomycetia bacterium | reverse complement strand
TTCGCGCGCTCGAAAACACTGCAAATCATGTAATGATGTGACGAACGGCTCGTTTTCCCCCGTAAAAGCGTGTGTTTTTTGATGCGTCGGCCCTGGGGTTGGAGCAGCTCGTCCAGAAAAAGCTGGCGCACCCGGACAGCCTCCGAGTATGCCGAATATTGCCACTTGAGCGGAGAGCGCGGGCCGTACCCGAGTTCATCGCCGCGCTGGCATCCTGCAATATATTCATCGCCGTGCTTACTGAGCAATATCGGCGTGCAGTGGAGCCGACGGTACAGGATCGTTGTTCGAGCACTCCGGGAATTGAAGGATTCTCCTACAATCCCGACGACGGCTGGGTGTGGGACGAGTGGCATTTTGCCGGTCACTTAGAACATCGCGGGCGAATTACGAGGGTGGGCATCTGGCGTTCCGGCCCGATCGTGCCCTTTCCGTTCAATAAGGACGAAGTCTTCGATTTTCGAGACGATGCCGCATACGCCGGTCAGATTCAGAAATACTTTTCTGCGTAGCGAAGGTGACGATATCTCGATTCCATGACGTAATCGCGGGTACTGCGACTCTATCGGCAGTTTCTCCAAATTGCAGACGATACAATTCGATGGTTCCGAATCGCTGATGAACGGCGTCGTCGCAGAGTTGAATGGCCCCAACGTCGACGTTTGTACGTCGTTCATCGCGAGGTTGTGAACCCCGCAATTGCCGGCAGCAGCATGGCTAAGCGTTAGCGTGAGTTTCGTCGTTAGGTTCCCTCGCGAAGTTGCCCGACTATGACCGACGGTGCCGTGACCAATCGTGCCGAAATGCGACGGGCGTTTATTAGCCATAGCAGCCCGGATGACGGCTATGTTGCCGAGCTCGAGCAGTTCGTTCGCGCGCTGGGATACGACTCCGTATTTAACGACGTTCGTTCGATCGTCCCCGACGCCCAGTTTTGGCCCGAGATCGAACGGGGAATCGCGGCGAGCGATGCTTTGATTGTCGTGATCACACGGGCGTCGATGAAATCGCCGTGGGTCGCCCAGGAAATCGCCTTTGCCGATAGCCTGCAGAAACGGGTCGTGCCGATCTGGATCGAAGATTGCGAGCTCCCGGCCCGGTTTGCCGATCGGGACGTGATCGATTTTCGGCCCGGGTCGCGGGTGAGGGATCGCCAGATCGCTGCTTCGCGGATCTTGCGGCATTCGCCGCCGATTCTGTTCGGGCGGGAGACGTGGCTGGATGCGTTGGACGCGGCATGGGCCGATCGGAACCTGAACCTCTACACGCTTGTTGCGTGGGGGGGCGTCGGCAAGACCTCGCTGGTCGCCCACTGGGTTGCCGAGCGGTTCATGAAAGTCGGATGGCGTGACGTCGAACGCTACTTCGATTGGTCGTTCTATAGCCAGGGGAGCGGCGAATCGCGGCAGACCTCGGCGGACTTGTTCATCAGCGAGGCGCTCAAGTTTTTCGGCGATCCTGATCCGACGGTCGGCGGCGGATGGGAACGGGGGGAGCGGCTGGCGAAGCTCGTTCGGCAACATCGCACGCTGTTGGTGCTGGATGGCATCGAACCGTTGCAATATCCGCCGACCGACAAAGCAGGCATGGCGGGTCGGCTCAAAGATCCGGCCCTCGAGGCCCTCGTACAAAGCCTGGCGGCGGACAATCCCGGCCTATGCGTCATCACCACGCGCGAGCATCTGACGGACGTCGAGGCTTTGCCGACGACCGAGGAGCAGAAGCTTGATTGTCTCCCCAAGGAAGCGGCCGTCGGGCTGTTGCGGCATCTACGAATTGTCGGGACCGACGAAGAGTTGGAAGCAGCCTGGAAAGACGCCGGCGGCCATGCCTTGACGTTGCAACTGCTGGGTCGGTTCATTGTCGACGCGTATCCCGATCGCGACATTCGGCACTACAAGCAGGTGCATTTCGTCGAAGCCGACGAAGTGCGCAGCAAGGGGCGGAGTGCGCTGAAGGTGATGGTCGCCTACGAGAAATGGTTTGAGTCGGCCGGGCCGGAGCGGCAGCGGGAGTTGGCGATCTTGCGGCTCACGGGGTTGTTCGACCGCCCGATTGCAGCCGACTGCCTGGAGGCGCTACGAGCCGAACCGGTGATGGCGAGATTGACCGACGGACTCGTCGGGCTGAAAGAAACGCAATGGAACCTGGCGCTTTCGCGGCTCGTCGAGATTGATCTGTTGTCGCGCTCCGGAGCGGGCAGAGAAGCCGCGATCGACGCCCATCCGCTGGTCCGCGAGTACTTCGCGGAACAACTTGCCAACCAGTCGCCGGACGCGTTTCGCGAGGCCCACTCGCGGTTGTTCGATCACCTGTGCAAGACGACGCCGTATCGGCCCGACGAGTTGCCGGGACTGGCGCCGCTGTATCAAGCGGTCGTTCACGGATGCCTGGCCGGGCGCCAGCAGGAGGCGTGCGACCACGTTTATTTTGACCGGATCCTGCGAGGCGGCGGATCTAAAGGCTTCTATAGCATCAAGCAACTTGGAGCATTTGGTGCGACTTTGGGTGCGGTCGCGGCCTTTTTTGACGAGCCATGGACCCGCGTTTCGCCGAATCTCGGCGGTCCAGATCGGGGGTGGATGCTCGGTCAAGCTGCTGTCTGTTTGCGGGCGCTCGGCAGACTAACGGAGGCAATCGAGCCAATGCGGATCGAAGTAGATGGCACGATCCGCAAGAAGGAATGGGAGCATGCTTCCACCGGCTCCGTCAATCTCGCCCAATTGGAATTAGCGCTGGGCCAATTGGACCAAGCCGTGGTCGATGCCCAGCGAGCCTTCGAGTTTGCGGACTTGAGTAAGGTTGAAAGTCTTAGAGTGGTCATGCGCGCCGCCGCGGCCGGAACCCTGCACCAAGCCGGCAGGCGAAAAGAAGCCGAGGCGCTGTTCGCCGAGGCTGAGCGGATGCAGAAGGAGTTGTCACCAGCGGAGCCACTTCTCTATTCGCTGCAGGGATTCCATATTGTCGACTTAATCTTGGCCCCGGCCGAGCGCACCGCGTGGCAACAAGTGCTCCGCGAAACGG
>JAWXBP010000502.1 GCA_034440135.1 Planctomycetia bacterium | reverse complement strand
TTCAAGTGCATCGACCACTGTGACATGCGTCAATCTAGAGCGAATAGTGAAGTTCGAGGGCGCGCCTTGCCTCATCCCGTCAATTCGCAAGAAATATGGACATTCCTCGCACTCCGCGCTTCCGGGTTCTGCCGCGATAAAGGTCATTGACCGCGACACTACATCAATGCGAATCCGACCGTGAGCGAAAAGGAGCTGGCCATTTCCTACTTGCGGTGTAATTAGAATTGAATGTGAAGTAATCGATGCGTTCGACTCCGCGTCGCTGTCGGACTCTACGGTAATATCGAACTTGTTTGGCTCGCCGACGAGAGCTATACCCACACGAGAGCGAAGGCTGGCGGCGATGATGTAAGGCGATTGAATCGCCGGAAAGGCCGGTGGAGTATCAGCGATTTCGACCATAGAAATGTGCTTTCCTCCGGCCACTTGGGTGGGCCTTTTCGCAAAGTCTTCTGTGAGCAACTCTGTGACTTCCTTGAAGGAGAAACCTCTCATTAGCGCGTGCTCTTCGATGAAGTACGTTATTTGCGGCAACGACATTGTCACACGAGTTGCCAGAAGCCGAAAGGCGTGACGCACACTTGGGGTCAGCACGATTTCAGAGTTGTCAGACAAATCCATTAGGATGCCACTCATCACTAGCGATTCGAGCAGCTCTGGCTTTGCAAGGAGCGAACGGGCGGGCGAGAGAGTTTCCACCAGTTGACAAGCAGTGGGCGACACTTGCAATAGAGTCGTGACCTGGTCTTCGAACGCCGTTGAGGTGTGTTGAAGGGAGTATGTCGCGCGCACGCTCGGGTATACGAAGTGTCTAATCCAGTACTGCCCAAGCTCACTCTCAAACAGTGCAATCGAATACGTTTTCGCAGTCGAAATGCAGAAATGTACATTTGACGCGTCTGCTTCACACATGCCTGCCTGAATCACTTTTCGCACGTCTTGGGAGTCTTTTCGCACTTGTACCTTGGATTCAGCCGGTGCCTCGACGATCCCCAGGGAGAAGGCGTCGCTCACGATGCGTTTACAAGCCGCTGCGATGGCGCGTTCTTCGGAATCAGTATCCGACGCAAAATCAGTGATATCCGGGCACGAAGCCACATGTGCGACATAATTGGTGGTGAGCGTGCTCTCCAATTCGTCTCGTGATTGTGCGAGCAATGACATCAATTGCATCCAAAGACACAGACAAAGACATTTGTCGCGATTCCACGTCAAAACCAATCTCGGCAGGGCAATGTTTAGCTCGTGTGCAGTGACCTCCTTTTGCAGTGCCCATAAAGCCTGCCCGGCCTTCCGAATGACATTCCGACGCAAGTCTTCTTCTTGTTCCGGAGTATCCACCTGCACCGAGAACCGCAGTTGGCCGGCCACTAGATCGGGGCCTCTGATTGCTTGGTGGCGAGCCCAGTGGACTTTCGCAGTCTTGCTTCGAATCTCGCGATACTGCTCCACCTGATGGCTTGCACGGTCATCACCGATGTGAAGCTCGTCCGCCGCAAATAGGATGGCCGACAACAGTCTTGGGCGAACGGTTTCATTTCGCCCTAACGTCAAAAGCTCAGGAAGGTCAGCCCACGTCGGCTCACCATTTGCATCCCGTTCGGGTCTGTGACCACGGCATGTCAGAGCCAGCGCCTCAGCGTAAGGCTGCGACTTCAGCTTAAAGGCCTGCCATTCGGCCTTGATTCGTTCCCCGATACGAACAGAATGTTGGCGACGAATGGATTCTTGACCCGCCGAGGTTGCACTCTCCTCTTCAGTGCCCACCATTCCCAGGTCGTGAAAATGACACGCAAGCAATAACAGATAGCGCTCCGCATCGTTTAGTTCCTGAATGAGTCCGGCCGCACAAAGCATTCCAGCATGTTCATCCACAGCATCTGTATGCTGAGGGCTATGATCAGTGCCACTCGGGAATGAAGCCGGAGTGTAGGATGACAAAGTTCTCGCATGATGAAGTGATTCGCGCGCAGACGCCAAAACTGAGGGATCGATCTCCTCCAGGAGCATTGAGAATGATTTGGCCACCGTTACGCGCTCCCCCGACGAAGATGGAAATAGAAGCCAAAAACTGAGAGGCAACAGAGCATTGCAGCGAAAGATGATGGCTCTGGCACTTGTCGCACTTCCACCCAACCAAAGTTATTCCGAACGGCGTTTAAATCGTCAATCGTGACGCCACAATCGTAGTCCGTGTCGCCCAGCACGGGAGCGCCTTCCGATCCGAAGTTGTTGCGGACGAGGTTCAAGTCGTTGATGTCGACCTTTCCATTGCCATCCGCGTCGCCCGGATGTGCAATCGGGTCCAGTTGAGCGACCCAGCCGTATCGATTGCCCCCGGGGTCGGTGCCATTGCCCACGATCGTCAGGCCATCGGCGGAAACGCCGGTTGCCTCATTCAGATTCCAGCCAGCTACGTTTCCGCCTTGGCATCGCAACACGTCCACGAGATCGCGCGAACCCAATCGAGAATGGATCAACGTTGCATGCCAATCGCCGAAGGCGTCTTTTCCCTCACCAACAATGACCGAACCGTCGGCATTAACAGCATAAGCGACGTTGCCGCCGATCGACCTAATCCCATCAGCCTCCGTCCACACGAAGGCATTCCCTGCGCCACCGCCAACTATGGTTGTGCCGTCGGCAGAAATAGCTTGGGCGATGCCCAGGCCAAGTTCCACGCCGCCTCCTTCCGCCGTCCAGCGAAAGAAGCCGCCGGCTGGCGTGGTAGTTTGGCCGACGACGATCGTGCCGTCTGCCGAAACGCCAGTCGCGCGTGAGTTGCCGAGGTCTTGGAGGCCGTCAGCCTCGGACCACCGAAACGCACGCCGATCCGGCCCGATTGTACTTCCGACTACAACCGATCCGTTATAGGAAGCAGCGTACGCGAAGGCTCCGCCAACGATCTCAATTTCACTCGCCGCGCTCCAACGAAAACCGTGGTCGTCTCCTGTATGACCTACGATGTAGTTCCCGTCGCCGGACACAGCATATGCGACTGCGCCTTGGGGAGTGTCCGGCAACGCGAGCGTACCAGTTGCAGCAGTCCATCGCACGGCACGTGAGGTGCCGCTGCCCCGCCAACTGCGTCCGGCCACGACGCTGCCGTCGGCAGAGATGCCAAACAGCTCCGTAACCGTGTCTCGGTCCAGTGGCCCTACGGCGACGATTGACGCTGCCCGGGTCTCAATGAGCGTCGACACAACCATCAAAGCGCACAGCGCAAACGCCACTCGCATGGCCTGCCCCCTTAGTCGCGACGGGTCTCTGCAAAAGAGCCGCCTGCGATCCTAACCGCGTTAGCAGGCGAACGCAAAGTATCGCCTGAATCGGAGGCCCCTGCCAATTGGCCGTTGGGTTGGTCGCAATTCCGAAAAAACAAAAAACTCGGCGACCCGAACATACAAATAAGGGCATAACGATTTGGGGGGCCTGCCCCCGGGGTGGGCCGTCGCGTGGCCTCTGTCGTCGATTGACAGGGCGGACGAGTCGGTGGGACCGCGAATGCCGCTGTCTGCTCCCCCGGCCGCCCTGCGTCACGCTGGGTGCCAACAGAGGCCACCCTCACTCCGACGGATGGGTGGGCGCATTCTGAACTAGATCGACGATCCGACCCCGCACAGCCTCGAGCAGCAAAAGCAACGTGATTTCGTCACCCATGTAGCGTTGGCTGGTTCGCAAATATGCACATTGACTTGGAAGGACTGTTATGGTCTCAGGCCTTGAGATTCAGGAATTCCCATAACGATCACCTTGATCGGAATGCCATTGACGATCAAAGGCTTCGCCGGCAGCGATGATACGTCCATCAACGCCCAACCATATTCCTTGCCAGTGGCGAAATTGGGGCCTACCATCTGAAACGTGCCACCATCAGGATGAGTAAGGGGCTTCAGCCGCTGCACCACAACTTCTTGACGGGCGATCTTTCCCGTCAGTTCTGGAACTCGGCCTGCTCGCTCGAACTGCTGGATCATCTTGGTGACATCCGTTCCCTTGCCTTCGGCGAGCCCCCAGGTTCCGTTGTTAAATTCAGCCGTCACGTCGGGGTACTTCTCGCCATGCGCGGCTACGCCGAATTTCGGACGAGCGGCATCGTCCATCCAAACGTGTTTTACATTGCCTGAATCCGCATAACGCATCATCGCTTCCCTTTCGCGAGCAATCGCTTCCGCATCGGTGGACCCGATGCTCCCCGTCACCTTGGGATGATGAACTGGAGTTCCCGTTAATTTGCCGGCCTTGCCTCCCATCGCGCCTGGACCCCCGGGAATGCCACCACCTCGTCTGCCGCCGGATGAGCCACCTGTGGTGGAGGCGTTCATCCCGCGCCGGCGGGCGAGTCGCGTCAGCAACCGCTTGCCACCTACGGTGCCGACCACCAGCACCAGTTTCCCGAGGAGCGCGGGGAGGACACGCAATAGGAAACGAATATCCGGATTCGCCACCGACTCGGCATTGCTGGTTCCGCCCAAGTGTTCGGCGGCCGTGATGTGACCATCGGGGTCGGTCGCCACGAACCACAACTCTTTTGGGTCCCATGTGCCCCATTGTCGAAAGCCAGGCTGCTGAAAAGCTGCCACGAAGTGCGACTCAGGAAACGTCTCTACGTTCTGATCCAAGTCGGGGAACTTCTCAATGATCTCTTTGGAGCTACTGGGAACGTAAATGTGGTTGTCGTACACAGCGCCGACGTAACCAACGACTGTAAGGTTTTTGTTGACGACCGGATCGAATGTATGTCCTCCCGGCAGCAGTTTGCTGTTGACTTGTTCCCAGGGGGTGGCCACGGTATTGAATTTCTGATCCTCTTTTTCGACGACCCAGATTTCGTTGTATGAACCTGCGCCATCCGTCTGGATGATCCGAAATCGTCCTTGTGTGCGCAAGTAAGGCTTTCCGGTAGGTGCCGGGTACGGATTCACCGCCGGTTGAGGATTTTGGGCCGGAAAGGGCTTAATTGGCTGGTATCCAGCCGGAGTTTTGGGAGGTGTGACTTGATTCTGCGGAAAATTGGGAAACTGACTCGGCTGCTGGGGACCAAAGTCCGGCCACTGGACCTTCTTTTCTTTTCTTCCGTGCGCTGACTCGAAGCTCTCGAACGGTCCGTCCGGCAAGAACGTCCGATGGTACGTTTCCGTGTGGGACATGGCGTGGACTCCGGCCGCGAAGGGGATTACTGGGGGATGAAAACCGAATGACTAGGTTACCGTTGGAGCAGGCTCACTAGCCGCGTCTGGTACTTTATTCGCGTCATATTGCGAGTTGTGACAGCCACAAGGGCATTTAATCGAAGATCTCTGTTGGGTGAGCCGGCGGCGGCGAAGTACCTATACCGCAAAAATTGAAAAACCTCTGATACGCCCATACGAATGGCACCGACTTGATTTGGGGGCGCGTACCCCCCGGGGTGGGCCGGCTGGCGGCGTCGGGATGTCGGCCGTCGAAGTCTCTACAGTTGTGCGTATCGCCCGCTGGAGAGCCTCTCCGGCCGCCCTACGCCACGCCAGGGGGCTTACTCCGGCACCGCTTACTCCGACGCTAGGTGGCCACGTCGCGAACTAGGGCGAGGATTTGATCTCGCACGGCCTCGGGCAATGTCTGCCATGCGTCAATGATGGCCGCCAATCGAAGGTCCAAATCGTCAATTCGCGAGTCAACTGCGCCGGATTCTGCGCCGCGTTCATGGGAAACCCACATTTTCGCCGTGTTTTTCGTACTTGTTCGAATCCTGTCCTCTCCGTTCAGCCTATTGGCAATCATCCGTACCGCTCCGCCAGCCGTCATTGGATTGCGGTCCCGTGAGTGCACCTGGAATTACGGTCAACGTTCTTTCGCGACCGGTTACGATGCTATAGTTAGCGTCGTCCTTCTGCGGCCCTTTGCTGACCGTCTGGTATTGGCGCGGGGCGATCCCCGCCAAACAGCGTCCGTCGCACGTCCGGCGTCCACTCCCGCAGTTTTGGCGGGCCGATCACTATGTCAATCACCGACCACTGGCTTTTTTGGGCGCTGTTGTCCGCAGTATTTGCCGCGCTGACGGCTATTTTTGCAAAGGTAGGCTTGGAGGAAGTCGACGCCGACTACGCCACACTGATCCGCACTGCCGTGATCTTCGCCGTGTTGGCTTTTCTGGTGTGGGGTCTGGGAAAGTGGCGCAGTCCGCTGACGCTGCCTCCCAGTGCGGGCCTGTTCCTCATCCTGTCGGGATTGGCGACCGGCGCGTCTTGGTTTTGCTACTTTCGAGCGCTTAAGGCCGGCGCGGTGTCGCAAGTGGCGCCGATCGACAAACTAAGCGTGGTACTCGTTGCAGTGTTCGCGACACTATTTCTGAACGAACGCCCCGCGCCGATCGCGTGGCTGGGCATCTGCTGCATTGGGTTCGGCGCCGCGCTCATTGGCCTGCAGCGCTGATTCGTTTCGCGGCGGATTGGACGGCGAACGCTCAACATCACTGACATCGATCTGGTTGTCGGCGTGGTATTCGGCGCTCCGGCCGCAATATGCAACCAAGCAGCTGTATCGCGAATTGCGAGAACTCTATAGACTTCAAACATCTCGTGCTGTCCGGCGCTAGCGATGCTAGCAGATGCGAGCGGAGTTCGCAGCGGAAACTTCTGACTCAGATTGGTGAGTGTGATGCAGGAAGCAATCACGGCGGCAACGGTCGATTTTTCCCGTCCGCAGAACCCTTCGCTCCTGAAGCTCCCGCTGTTTTGGCCCTATTTCCTGCCGATTGTCGCTATTCATGCGCTGGCTTTGTTGGCGACAGTGCCCTGGTTTTTTTCTTGGACGGGCGTGGCGGTGATGTTCGTGGGCGTCCACTTTTTCGGCTGCTTCGGCATCAATATCGGGTATCACCGACTGTTGTCCCATCGGAGCTTTCGCACCTACCCGTTTTTCGAGCGCGTGTTGTCGGTCATCGCGCTTTGCTCGATGCAAGACACGCCTGGGCGCTGGGTCGCGACGCACCGGATGCACCATCGCCATTCCGACGAAATGGAAGATCCGCATTCGCCGTTCGATAGCGTCGGCTGGTCGCACATCGGCTGGCTGTTTCGACGCAATCCGACGAATCACAGCATCGGCGTGTATCACAAATACGCCCAAGACGTACTGAGCGATCCGTTCTTCATGGCGCTCGAGAAGCGGCCGCTCTGGGTCATGTGGATTTATCTAACGCAGGCACTTGCCTACTACCTTTGCGGCTTGTGCTTGGGGCTGGCGATGGGCGATTCCTGGGCGGCTTCGAGCCAATGGGGCGCCAGCCTGGTCATCTGGGGCGTGCTGCTGCGGACTGTTGCCGTTTGGCACATTACCTGGAGCGTCAACTCGTTGACGCATCTCTACGGGTATCGCACGCACGACACGGACGAGAACAGCCGCAACAACTGGCTCGTGGCCCTGCTGGCGAATGGCGAAGGTTGGCACAACAACCACCATTGGGATCCCGCGAGCGCGACCGTGCAGCACCGCTGGTGGGAGCTTGACACGACCTACCTGATGATCCTGGCCCTCAAATGCGTCGGCCTGGCCTGGGACGTCGTGCCGCCTCGCGCACGACGTGCGCGAAGTCGCGCGTCGGGATAGTGTTTCGTTGAACCCCAATTTTGGGTTCACGCTCCACAGGCGCCTTTCGCACCGCGAAAGGCGACTATGCCAACGAAAAGACCCCCGGGCGATTGCCGCGCGGGGGTCGTTAATCGTATGGGAGCTGCGACTGAAAGTTTAACGCTTCGAGAACTGCGTGCCACGGCGGGCGCCGCGGAGGCCGTACTTCTTGCGTTCTTTCATGCGGCCGTCGCGAGTCAGCATGCTCGCCTGGCGGAGCGCGGCTTCCATCTCGCTGCTATGGCCCTTCAGGGCCCGGGCGATGCCGAGCTTGCAGGCGCCCGATTGACCGGTCATGCCGCCGCCTTTGACGTCGATGATCACATCGACCGTCTCTACCTGGCCCGTGGTTTCCAGCGGGGCCAGCACCGCAGCCCGATCCTTCACGTTGTGGAAGAAATCGTCGAGCGGCCGTTTGTTGATCGTGATCTTGCCGGAACCCGGGCGAATGCGCACGCGGGCGACTGAGGTCTTACGGCGTCCAGTTCCGAGCGAATCTGCAGTGGCGTTGGCCATCGACGGACGATCCTCTAAGCGATGCGTAAATGATTTGAGACGGGAAATCGACCCTTAGCTGACCGCCAACTCGACGGGCTGGGGATTCTGGGCCTGATGCGGATGCTCAGGACCCTTATAGACCTTGAGCTTGTCCAACATCTTCGTGGCGAGCTTGTTCTTCGGCAGCATCCGGCGGACCGCCTCGCGGAGAATCGTCTCCGGCTGCTTGGCGAGCCGCTCGGCGGCCGACTCGCTCTTCTGCCGCGTGTAGCCGGTGTACCAGGTGTAGCGCTTCTGGTCCCACTTCTTGCCGGTGAACACCACGCGTTCCGCGTTGGTGACCACGACGAAGTCGCCGGTATCGGTGTGCGGCGTATAGGTTGGGCGGTGCTTGCCCATCAGGATCACGGCGATGTCGGAGGCCAGGCGACCGACGATTTTGTCCTTGGCGTCGACGAGCAGCCATTTCTGCTCGACTTCACCCGGCTTGGCGACGTACGACTTCTGCGAAAGCATCTCAATCCCATCCTTCAAAGCGGAAATCGCCGCCCGTGTCAGACAAACCATTATCCGACAGGCAACGGCCCCCCGTTCGACCGGGAATCGGCCCAAGGGAAACCAGCAATGTAGCGGCTAGACCGACGGGCGACAAGGGTGGAAAAACCGGTTCATGAGTCCCGCCGGGACGGTTCACTTGGGCGGGACAAACCGTCGCGTCCCAGCGACAGGAATTCCACTGGCAAATCCGTCCGGCCGTTAACTGCCAGTTCGACCAAGGCTTGTCCCAGAACCGGGGCGAATTTGAAGCCGTGGCCGGAGAGGCCGGCGGCGAAGGCCACCGCGGGGAAATCGGGATGACAGTCGACGATGAAATGCTCATCTGGCGACATCGTGTACAGGCAGACGCTGTGTCCGAGCACGCGGTCGGTGACGCCCGGCAGGTGCGCGGCGGTGAATCGAAGTAACGGTTCCCGGTCGGAGGCGCGATCGTAGCGATCGACGGTCAGAGGATCGGCGACTGCTTCGCCGCCGGAGTGTTCGGCAACTTTCACGCCGTGCTCGTCGATGCGCGGGAAACCGTAGAATACGCCCGCAAGTGTTTCGAACAGATACGCCGGGCACTCTTGGTCCGCGTCGTAACGCTCATCACGCGGCTCGAACCAATAGACCGGTTTGCGCCGCACCGTCAGCGGGATGTCAAGTTCCGCGAGCAATTGCCCGGCCCAAGCGCCGGCCGAAATGATTAGCCGCGCGGCGCTGTATTCCTGCTGGTCGGTCTGAATGATAACGTGATCGCCACGCTGCTGCCAACTTTGCACCGTCTCGTTCAGGCGTAGAACGGCCCCTAGCCGTTGAGCTTCCTCCGCTTGGGCGATCACGCAGCGTTCGACGTGGAGGAAGCCGGCCTTGGGCTCGAAGACGGCGACGTGATCGGGCGGAATGCGAAAGGCCGGAAAGCGTTGCTGGCAGTCGTCGGCGGAAAGGGCTTCCACGTGCAGGCCGTGGCGCCGGGCGCTTTCGACGACGCCGTTGACGACAAAGCCATCGGCCGGGCCGACTTGCAGCAGGCCCGTCTGCCGTAAGAGTTGCTCGCCGCGGGCGTTTTCCAACTCGGCCCAGAGTTCATAGGCGCGCAACAGGAGCGGCACGTAGTCCGGGTGCTCAAAGTACGCGTGGCGAATGATCCGCGTGCGGCCGTGCGAACTGCCGCGATCATGCCCCGGCGGGAAGCGATCGATGCCAAGGACGCGCAGTCCGCGCTGGGCGGCCTGCCACAGGGCGGCACTCCCCACGGCGCCCGTGCCGGCGACAATCAGGTCATAGCGCTCGGTGGGCATCGCGTCGGCCGGCTTACTCTTTGATCGCGAATTCGATCGAGGTCTGCCCGACCTTTTTGCCGAGCGTGTCCTCGACGGTCAATTGTAGCGTGTGGCGGCCGTCGTACACGCGCCCTGGCATCGTCACGCGGAAGGAGATGTAGTAGTCCCGGCGACGGTTCTGACAAACTTCCTCGATGGCCGGGAACTCATACTCGGTGACCTGCCGACCTTGGCTGTCGAGAATGCGATACCGGCTACTAAGGGCCGTGCGATAGCCGCCGTCGGTCGAGTCGCAGTGGAAATTCTCCAACTCGACGTACAGCACCACTTCTTGCGACGGTTTGAACACGTTCTCCTTGAACTTCGTGAACGCGCCAAAACCGTCGACGCGGGTGCAGAATTCCGGACTGCGAACTTGCAGCGTGCCGATCTCCGCCAGTTTGCCCCGCGCGCGATCCAGATGCGCGAGCGCCTCATTCGCGCGGCGATCGGCGGCGGGCGTTTTTTCGGCGTCGAGCCAGGCCGACAACGCGTACAGTTGCGACGACCAAAACTCCTGCTCGGCGGAGGTCAGGCCGGGAATCGGTTTCAGTGAATCGTCGCGCCGTCCGGCGGCCAGATACAGCAGTCGCAGTTCGATTTGCCGGCGCGCCGCTTCCTGGGAACCTGCCACGGCATGATCGCCCGAGGCCTCCAACTCGCGAATCGCGGCGCTGATTGCTTGTTCGGCGCTCTGGGCATTGCTCGAAGCGGAGCTTTCATAGCTGACTTGACGTACGGCGGAAGTGTCGCCGTCGAGCGGATCGTTCAATGTCGCCAAGGCTGCTCGGGGATCGCGATTCGCCGCGAACGCCTGGGCAAGTCCCCCGGTCGGAGGCTCACCAGGCAAAGTCGACGTGGGCGGTGTTGTCGGCGCCGCGGGGCGCTCGGACGGATGATAGGGATGCTCGCGCAGTTTTGAGGAGACGTCAGCGGTTGCCGCCATCGCGGGAGAACCATCGACCGTCGATTGTGGGGGCAGTTCACCCGTAGGACGCGGGTTCGCGCCGCGACCGGCAGCGACTCGAAACGCTTGCAGCAACTGCGGCCAATGGGCCGGATCAGTTTGCTTAAGATCGGCGAGCAATCGCGCCTGCGTGGCTGGGTCGAGGCCTGGCAACTGCCCGACGAATTGCTCCGGCGATGGAGGCGGCGCCTGGGACTGCGCCGGCAAAGCGCCCGTTGCCATCAAAGGCGGCTGAGCTGCGCCCAACGCGGGTTTCACCGCTGATTCCTGGTCTCGGCTGGCTGCGACATCCTTGGCCTGCGGCTCGAGCGATGCTTTGCCATCGTCCGACGAAAACAAAGTCGCGCACCCAGCGCATGACACGCCAAGGAAAGCGATCAGGACGGCGACCGTGGCTCGCAATCGGCCCATAGCCATGGCTTGGCAGGATAGGAAATGTGCGCATTTCGCGCGCCGCAATCCATTACAGCGCGGCGGGAGGATACGCCAAGGCCGCTATCCGTACAAGCGCGAAAAAAGCCCCGCTGCTTTGCCAGGAAAGCAGCGGGGCTGAAAGACTGAATTAACATCGCCACTTAAGCCCAGGGAAGGCGCGCTTACTAATTCGGCGGCGAACTCGAATCCGTGGCCGGAGTCGTGTCCGGTGTCACCGGCGTCGACGAGTTCTCCAACTGAGCCAGCATCGCCTGGCAGTCGGTGCGGTACGGGAATGGTCCCTTGCCCTGCAACGTCGTTTTCAGCAGGGCCTTAGCGTCGTCGGCCCGGCCGCTGTCGATGAGGATCTTTGCGACGTAGTAAGCGGTGTCGCCTGAGATATTGCCGCGCCCGGCCTGCATGGCCGATTGCAACATCTTTTGGGCGTCCTGCGTACGACCGAGCCGGTAGTAGACCCAACCCAGCGTGGCCGCTGCGGTGGGAGCGAAATTGGTGCTCTGGTGGTCCTTCATGTTGGCTTCGGCGATGACTAAGGCGCGACCTTTTCTGGTGTCATCGTCCTGATCGATCAACGAAATCACGAACTGATTCGCCGCGGCAAAGTTGCTCGGGTCAGATTTGTAAACTTCCTCGAACAGCTTTTCGGCTGTCGGCAAATCCTTTTCGTAACGAGCGATCAGCCCCAGGAGCAGCTTCAACTCCTTGGAATTCGGATCCAGACCGAGCGAAATCTCGGCGTGCTTCTTCGCGTTGGCGACGTCGTCGCGATCCCAGTACATCCGCGCCACCGCCAGGTGTGACAAGGGATCCTTCCCACCCTGCTTGGCCGAGATCGAGTAGGCGATCCAGTCGTCCGCCGACTTGCGTGCGGCCGCGTCTCCTTGTTGCGCCGCTTGCTCGAACAGGCGGGCCATGACGATGCCGGCGGGGCCCAAATCGGCCTTGATCGCCACGGCCTTCTTGAAGGCCTCGAAAGCGCTGCGGGCTTCCTTCTTCTTGAACAAGACCTGCCCATGGCGATAGTGGGCCAATGGATTGTCCGGCGAGGTTTCCGCCAGTTCGGTCAACAGCTTGATGGCTTCGTCCAAGTTGCTCCGCGCTTCGGCCACCGAGGCGTTTCCGGCCAGGCAGCGCTTGTGCAAATCGGCCTTACGCGGGTTGGCCGCGTCCATGGCATTCGTGAGGTCGTTCGCTTTGGTAAACAGCAGCTCCGCTTCCGTGAGCCGCGATTGGGCAAAGGCCAGGTCGCCGAGGAACAGATACGCGTCCGGGTCGTTCTTGTCTTTCTCCACGGCTCGTTCCAACGCTCCCCGGCCGTAGGTCAGCAGCTGCGCTTGCTTCTGGCCGGTCGTGGAACTCATCGCCTTGAAAAACATCTGCGCCAGCAGGATCTGCGCCGGCGCCAGCTCGGGATATTTTTCGTGCGCCTGCTCCAAGAGCGTCAACGTGCCATCCAAGTCGCCGGCTTGGAACTTGACGACGGCGTCTTGGATCTCTTTGTATTGTTTCTTCGACGGATCGTCGGGCGCGGTCGGCAGCACGTCCTCCGTCGCCAAAGGGGCCGCCGAGACGCTCTGCCAAGCCGCTGGCGAAAGTGCCAGGGCAACGGCCAGGAGTTTCGAAATGAAGCGATTCATGCTGCTAATTCCTTTGCCCTGGCGACAATCGCGAGGCCCGGGTTGCGCCAATCCCGGGCGACGAAGAAAAGCAAGTGAGTTGGTTTCTACGCGGCGGCCCGTTACCCTGTTCAGGCCCGGGCTGCGCTCAGCAAGGTCAATTCCTTGCATTGTAATTTGCGACGCCCCAATTCCAGCGCAAAGGAATTGGCCCGAGACGAGAACTCCGCCCCGGTTGCGCGCTGGATCGAGCGACCATAACGATTCTAACGCCGTCCGAGCCAAGTTGGCAAAGGGGCGGCGGAATTAGTTTGCCGCGCAGCGCGCCAGTGTCTGCGAGTCCGACGTCAAGGCGAGATCGCACCGGCCGCCTGTGCTTGCAGAATTCCACGCATTGCCGATGCGTCCGCATTCGGAAGGCCAACACGTTGGATCAGCAGGATCGCGAACCAGCCACGCTGGGGGTCGATCCAAGCCTGAGTGCCAAAGGCGCCGCCGTGGCCAAAGCTCCCGGGCGAGAGGGCGCCCGTTACGCCCTGCGGTTCGCGCACATATGCCCAACCGAGCCCGAAACCCATGCCGGGGACGAAGCCCGTTTCCAGCGAACCGGTTTGCAACCGCGTCAATTCGGCGACGCTTTCGGGAGTGAGCAGGCGATGTCCGTCACATTCGCCCAGCCGCAGCATCGCCTGGTACAGTTTCGCCAAGTCCGGCCCCGTCGAGCAAAGCCCGCCGGCCGGCACGGGGTACTTCGCCTCGCGCGGCACTTCGATCAGGCTCTCCTCGGCGGGAAGGAGCTGATCGCTGTCACGGCGATACATCGTCGCCAGGCGACCGCGCTGATCGTCCGAGGGATAAAACACGGTGTCGTTCATCCCCAGCGGCCGGAACAATCGCGTCGACAGAAACTCCTCGAAGCCCTGCCCGGAAACGGCTTCGACGACGCGGCCGGCGGTGTCGATGCCGGTGTTGCTGTACGACCAGCGAGAGCCCGGCTCGAATTCGAGCGGCAGTTGCGAAAAGGCGAGCACCGCTTCGTTCAAGGTGCGATCGCGCCGTCGATACAGTTCCGCCAATCCCGGCGGCGGTCCGCCGGGCATGCCCGAGGTATGCGTCAGCAGTTCACGGATCGTAATCGATCGCGGCGCCGGGACGGTGACGCGTCGCTCGCCGTCGCGCTCGACGATCAATCGCTGTCCGCGGAATTCCGGCAAGTGCTTTTCGACCGGATCGTCGAAGCTCAGCTTGCCTTCCTCGACGAGCATGGCCACGGCGATCGCGGTGATCGGCTTGGTCATCGAAGCGATGCGGAACAGCGAATCGTTGCGCATTGGCTCGCCGGAGGCCAAGTCACGCTGGCCGATCGCTTCAATCGCCGCCACGCCATCGGCGTTGCCGACGACAACAACCGCGCCGGAGATTTCGTGCTCGTCGACGAATCGCTGCATGGCCGACGGCAGCGATTTTAGTCGCTCCGTATCGAACTTCGCGCTCTTGACCTCCGCGCGCAATGCCGTAGTGCATTGGCCGAACAACAACCCGCCGACGATTGCGGCAAAAACTTTGTGATTCATGATGTCGCTCAAAGGAAGTTGCGATTGTCCGGTCACTGACCGGCCGCCGGATCAACAATCGCGGCGGGTGCCTGGGGCAGGGGCAATGACTGCGCGGTCGCGATGGTCCAACTGCTGGGGATTCGTTGGACTTGTCAACAAGTCGCCACGATGCCCCAGCCGGTTCGACGTGGTTGCCTCCATGATTCGCCCCAGCCCTAGGCACCCCCGCCGAACTACTGATTCAAAACTTGACAGTTGACGGCACAGGAGTGTGGGCACATCACTTCAATGCGCGCAAGCCCCGCTTTTGCGAATGCCGATGGGCGGTCAACAGTGCGTCGATGTCCACGCCGACCTCGGTGAAGCGACCGAACAGCACGTCGCGCGCCGCGGCGCTGCCATTCGTCGCAACAGTTCGCCCCAGCAACGGCCTATCCGAGGCAGTCGGGTCGATGATGGCGCGGTTTGCGATTTTTTCCGGGGCGTGCCGCTGCGCCGTCGACGGCAAAGGCGAGTCGACGAAACTGCCGAAGTTGTTGCGGACCGCGTTGAGGTCGCTAATGTCGACCGCGCCGTTCAAGGCGCCGATGGCATCGCCGATCAGGATGGCGATCTGGCCTTGGCTGCCGAAGTTGTTCCGCACGTTGTTCAGGTCAGTGATGTCCACCTTGCCATCGAACGGGTACGTGTCGCCGGGTTGGAGCAGCGCCTGAATACTGTCGGCAATGGGACCGTCGCTGATGTTGCCGGCCTCGTCCATAAAGGCCACGTAGACCCAGCGCGTCGTCTCCTGCAGCGGTTCGAAGCGACCCAGGAACCAATCTTTCACTTCTGGCTGGAACGGTTGCCAATCCGCGCCGGCGAAATCCGGGCGATTGCTGATCTTCATCATCAGCTTTTCGAGCGGCGAACCGGGCGCAGGCTGATGCTCCGGATCGAAATCATGCACGTGCCCGGAATCGTCGGCAATGATGCGCAGCGTCACCAAGGGGCTGTACGTCTCGCCGTCAGCGTCGTCGATCATCACGCTGCCGAACGGCGCGTACGGGTCCTTCTTGACGAGGACGGGACTGGAAAAGATATGTTGCCCTTCGATCGGGGATTCCCCATCACCGCCGAAGTGGAAGGGGATGATCTGGTATTCGTAGTTCCCTTCGGCCAGGCGAAGGTCTTCGAATTCCGGCCCGCGGAACTCGTCTTCCAACTCGATCCAATCGCCGATCGGCCGGCCGTCTTCATTCAGCAGGCGGCGATGAATGCTGGAGAACAAGTAGTCATCGTCCGGGATACTGATCTTGAGGCGCACGTGCGGGCTCCCGTTCGGCGTGGCTTCCGGCAGCGCCACGATGCCGGTCACTTTGCGCAGGCGATCGTCCGCCGGATCAAGCGGATCGCGCACCGCGCGGCAGAGTTGACCCGGCACGTATTGCACTTCGGCCCCGTCGGAGCGACCGCCGTCGTCGGTGTCGCTGTTGCGCGGATCGGTGCCGACGCGGTATTCGCACGAGGCCGGCAGCCCGTCCTTATCGAAATCGGAGTTCTGATCCTCGCGATTCTTCGGATCGAGACCATGCTCCTCTTCCCAACGATCGGGGAGGCCGTCGCTGTCGGAGTCCTTGTCGCGGTTCAATACGAAGCTGCCGAGACCTTCGCGAACGATTTCGTCCTTCTTGGCCTTGAAAGTGACTTGATAGGAGCCGACGCCCATGGGCTCGTCCCCTTCGACGACAAGATCAGGATTGAGTTGCACGAGATCGCCGAATGACGTCGCGGTATAGCTGTTCGCGTAGACGCCGTCATCCGCTTCGCCGTCGCCGTGGTTGCCGTCGTCCCAGAGCTTGACCACCTTCGACGTACCGCCTGGATCAAGCACGGTGGCCGTCACATTGGCGTCCAGCACCGGCCCCGTGTTGGAGATGAACGAGGCCACGAGCGGCACTTCTACGCCCGTCAACATATCTTCTTGCGGCTGGCCGACGAACGTGTACAGTTCAAATTCGCTCCGCACCGAAGCGGTCAGGAAGTATTCCTGCGGAATATTCATCAGCCGCATCCGATAGTTGCCCGGGATCGGATCGGGCACGCGCCAGACTTCGTTCGTGCCTTGGGACGAAAGGCTGCGCCGCGCGGCCGGCACGGGGTCGCCGTTCGGGTCGAACAACTCGGTGTGAACGCCGCCCATCTTTTCCTGCCAGGCGGCGGAAACGACCAGGATGTCGGCGCCCTTGTCGACGGGGATTTCGTGGAAGTTCCCGACCTCGCTGTTGAATCGCAAGTCGTCGATCCAAAACTCCTGACCGCCGAGTGCCAGGGAGTCGATGTCCCCCTTGAAGTCCAGTCGACCGTGCTGATTGTCGAACATGGTCAGGTTGACGGAGACGCCGCCAATCACGCGACCTTGGAGAAGCGACAGCGTACGCGCATTGAACAGTTCGCCATTAATGGTCACGTTCAGATTTCCGCCGAAGTAACCAAACAGCGCCGACGCGGATTCGAGCGTCTTGGCGAACTCGAAACCGACGTTGATGTTGTTGAGCTGCAGGTCGTGGCCCGCGCCGTCGGCACTCTGTTGGTTGTCGACGCGCGCGAAGCCCGTGTTGACCATTGCGCCGGCGTTGTTCTGGAACGGCAGCCCCTTACCCGGAACCCCCGATGCAGTGAAGGAATTGCCGACAGCGATCACCGTCCCAGTCGGATGGTCTTCGAAATCGATGATACCGGTGGCCACGCCGCCGATGGCCGAATCGCCCAGCACGGTGAAAATCCGCTGGCGGCCAGCCATCTGCGTGGCCTTGTTCTCGTAGATACGGCTGACGTTGTTTTCCCAGCCGAGGACGGAATTGATCGGCACGCCTCCTTCCGAAGTCGCGTAGTCGTGGGAGCCGCCGGAAACCGCTCCGGAGATCTCCTGCATCAAGACTTCGTTCGCGCCGGGACCGAACGAGATCGTATGCACCGGGCAACCGGCCGCGATCAGGTCGTCCTTCACATCGGCCCAATAGTCCGGTTCGTTTTCGTGCCCGTCGCTCATCAACACGATGCTGCAGAGATTGTCCGGGTTGCCGTTGGAGCTGTAGTCGTCGAGCGCGGCCCGCAGACCGTCGCCGATCGAGGTGAAATCCAGCGGCACTTCCGCGGCGATCGCATCTTCCAGGTCCTGGCGCTGATTGCCATCGCTCAATTCATCCAGGGACACCTGGATTTCGGCGTCGGTGTCGAAGGCCACGTAACCTCCTTGGTCCTCATCGGCCAAGGCCATCACCAGGAGATTGGCGGCGTTGCGCGCGGCTTCGATTTTGCCGGTGTCGCCCCCCATGCTGCCGGAACGATCGAGCACCAGGATCACGTCCTGGACGCGTTCCAGGTACACGACGGAGAAATTCTCCGAATCACTGTCGCTGCCGAGCGTGACGCTGAGATCGTAAAACGAACCGGTTTCCGCGCCGGCGACATCATCCGGCGCTTGCACAAGCAGCCAGTAGTCGTCCAGCACGTAGCTGGCGTTGATCACTTCGACGGGAATCGGCGCATCGGCGCTGCCGGATTTTTTCAACGTCACATTGAATTCATCCGCCACGAGTCCGGCGATCGCCGCGCCGTTGCCCGTGACCGACAATCGCACGACAAACGAACGCGGATTGTCGGCCGTGCCCACCATCGCGAACGAAGAGGTCGTCGGCGACTTGATTTGCACGTCGGGAGATACGCAACCTCGCCCGACGTCGACCGAACCGGATTGATCGAACGATGTCACCACGCCGACCACGCGGTCCAGGTCGGCGGTTCGCACGGTGCGAGCCCAGTTGTTGCTATAGCTCGTCCAGCGATCTTGCAAGTCCCCGCCGTCGGCCGTCATCACGCTGAAGCCGTAGTTCTTGCCATTGCCGTCGAAGCTGAAAGACGTGTAGTCGCACTGGCTGGCTGGGTTGAACTCGATATACCGGCTCGTCCGCGGCGTGAGGTTTAACGTCGTGTTGCCGAACGCCGGCGCGGAGTTGATGATGGTGTGCCCATTCATCGGGCCGATGTTGTTGATCTCGTTATCGAGATAACCGAGCCTCGGATCCGAGGGATTGAACGACTGCGCCCACAGGGCGAGGGTGTAGTCGATGAAGTCCTGCCGGAAGGAACTGCCCTGCGCGGCGATGAAGTCCGCGACCGCGCCCAGTTCGTCGGACTGCTGCGTTTCGAGTTCTTCGTAGAACTCGCGCATGGCGCCCCAGCCCAGATCGTTGGCGCCGGTGACCGGGGGATTCTCGCCCGCGCCGACGCGATATTGATCCCAGAGCCACGTCCACCACGCCGCCGTGTCGTAAGACTGAGCGGCCAGGTCGGTGGTGCGGACCGTATTGCTGTCGATGGCGTTCGTGATCTGCGGGATGAACAGATGGCCGGTGTCGGCGTCGAGATCGGTCCGCACGCGATCTTCGCTCGATCGCGCGATCCCCTCGCCATAGAAGTCGTCCCAGGAGCCGTCGTATTGTCCCTGCACGAGGTGATGCAACTCGTGATATGCCAACAGCTCTTCCCACAGCAAGTCCGGATCGGCAACTAATTCGTCGTCGGTCAGCAGGCTGTTCGCCGTCGGCACGCCGCCGCCGCGTGGATCCTCGGCGATGTAGACTTCAAGTTCCGTCTCGCCCGCGGGAAGAAATTTCAGACCGCGATCGAGGAAGAACTTGAACGCGTCGCGCGCCTGGCCAGCCATGCTGACCGCGTGAATATTGTCGCCGTTGCCGTCGTCATCATTGGGCAACCGATGTTCGCAACGGTCGGCGTCGTTCTCGGCGTCGGTGCATTGCAGCAGGTCGGCCGCAGTGGTCGTCTCGGTGTAGTAGGCGCTGACTTCGTAGTCCTCGCCGCCATGCTCGAATTCCAGATTGAAACATTGGTCGAAGGTCGCGTCGCGGCCACGCACGGTCTGCACCGTCGGCGTGCTGCAACTCAGCAACTGCCGCTTCTCCAGCAGTTCCGGGCGCACGATTCGGTTCGGGCGCGCGGTGGAAATCTGCGTCAAGCGGCGATTCCGATTCCGGTGAGCGTTCATCGACATACTCCTGGTGGCGGCGGCGCCACGAACAGCGGATGAAGGGCGGCGCCGGCAGTCACTGGCCGGCGGGCGTGAAAGTCATCGCGCGCGACCGCAAGATACGGGGTCGCGCGGCAACTGAAACGGATGAGACTGCGGACCGAAGAGGTTCCTCTGGAGAATTCCAACCGTAAGATAGCGACATTCAGCGGTCGATCAATTGTTTTCCGCCAAATTGCGGCAATTTCTGATTCTTTCGCAGTAATTGCCGCAAGCTGGATGCTCGCCGGCAAACTGCGCAATCCGCTGGAATCGCAAGTTGAGCCAAGGTTTTCCTATTCCGGGCGAATACCGCCGGGAAACCACGTACGGGGCCTTCCCACGGACTTGCCGACAAGCTAAAAAATTGGCGTGTTGCGACTCCGGCGGCTTTTCTGTTCACGCAACCACTTCTGGGAGGATCCTCATGCGCATCACAGTCCTGGCTCTGTTCGGAGCATTGCTTCTGTTCGCGACCCCCAGGCTCTCCGTCGCCGGCGAGCAAGTGCCGCTCGATTTGTCCGCGCATGTCAATGATCCCTTGGACCAAGAGTTTCATCGCGAGGGATTGCCGGGCAATCATCTTAAGGCGTTGATGAAAACCGACCCGAGACTCTCCGATGTCCAATACCACATCGGGGAGAAAATGTTACAGCTCGGCAGCAAATTGTGCCTGGAGCGACCCAAGAAGATTGAAGGCATTCCGGTCGACAAGGCAGTGGGCAAGCTGCACTTCCTGCACGCCACCGGCTTCGGCACGGGGCAAGAAACGGACCCGAATTACGTTAAGGACGGCACGCAGATCGGGCACTACACGATCCGCTACGCCGATGACACCACCGTGGAATTGCCCATCGTCTATGGCGAAGACGTCCGCGATTGGTGGAACGTCGATAACAATAAAGAGACCAAGCGAGGCAAGGTCGTCTGGAGCGAAATGAACGAGGCCTCGGAGCAATTCGGCGTCGAAGTGCGGCTCTACACAACTGTCTGGGAAAATCCCCACTCGGACAAGGCGGTCAAGTCGATCGACTATGCCGCCGACGGCGATACCGCCGCCGCGCCATTCTGCCTGGCGATCACTGCCGAAACGCCGTAGACGGGACGCGATCAGCGCGCCGGGCGACGCTTGAGCGCCGCGGCGCGCTGTTCCAGCGCGGCCTTGCGATCGCCGGTCGCCTTGCCCGCGGCCATCTGTAAATAGACGCGGGCGGCGTTCGCTTTGCCTTGGCTGAGGAGTTCGTCGGCCTTCGCGACGAGCTCATCGACCGCGCGCACTTTCTCGTCTAACTCCGCCGCGCGAGCGCGCCGGGCGTCGGCCACGCTACCGGGCACGAAGGCGGCGCTGCTTTCGCGCGCGGCCACGATCTGCCGCGCGAAGGGATCGTTCGCGACGACGGGCTGCGCCTGAGCGGAAGCAAGTAATTGTGCATCGAACGCGCCGACGTCGATCACTTGCGCGCCGACGCCCCACATGCTCACCTGGCCGAGCGTTTCCCAATGCGTGGTCGATGCGCCCCACGCCGGGCCGAAGGCCGTCCAACCGTGGCTGACCTGGCAGGGCCGCCGAGCGAATCCCCAACCGGAATCCGGCACGGAAACGACGGTGCCGACGGTAAACTTTGAAAACGTGGGCAACTGCACCGTGGTCGGCGCGAATTGTTGCGCCTCGGCCGTAGTCAGGCCGAGCGTCACGAGCGGAGCAACCAGCCAGAAGCGGAACGACATGCGATGTCCTCCCTGCCGAAGTCGCCCTGATTGTAGGGCAATGATCGGACGAAGCCAACTCCCGTAGGTTTCACGCCGGCAGAAAGCGTTCAACGCGGCTCAGCCCGTGCGAACGCGGTCGGTGAGATACCGCAAGATATCGCGCACGGAAATGACCCCGCGCAGTTGGCCGTTGTGGAGAATCGGGACGTGCCGAAAGTGTCCCAGGTCCATTTTGTGGAGCGCGAAGGCCAGTTTGTCTTGTTCGTCAAGCATCTCCGGCGATTCCGTCATGAAATCGCGCACTGGACGATTCCGGTGGCGATCGATCTCGTCGCCGATTCGCATTAACGCATCGCGCTCGCTGAAAATGCCGACGACGTCGGTCCCGCGCACGACAACGACGCAGCCGATCCGTTCCCGCACCAGCATGTCGATCGTCGCGCCGACAGTGGTCGATTCATCGACTGCTAAGGAAGGCACACGAACCAATGTACCGACGCGATCCTGGAAGAGGGCGTCCTCCACCCCGGGCGAACGGTGCGGCTTGCTGAGATGCCCCAGTGACTGCGAACAGCCGTCGCACTCATCGACGCCGTCGATGTTCTCCGCTCCGCAGAAGGGACAGAGGATCATGGGCAGCCTCGGTATTCGAGTGATGAGTGCGGAGTGATGAATGATGAGTGGAGTTTCAAAGCACGAACAAGGTTTGGCCGCCCTGTTTCATCACTCATCACTACGCACTCATCACTTTTCCATCAGTTCACCGTCCAAGTATCTCCGGCGTTGAACAACGCCGTCAGGTCGCCTTCGCGTTTGGCGCGCGCGTCGCGGACTTGTGCGTTGACGAGCGAGTCGTACGACGGGCGATCCACGTCGCGGAAGACGCCAATCGGCTCCGGGAATTCCGGATGCGTCATGCGGCTCAGCAAGTAGGCCAGCGTCGGCTCCGTCGATTTCTCGTCGTGGAACAACAGGTCGTCCTCGCTGATCCCCTTGCCGAGTTCCACCACTTCGGGATCCATGCCGTTGAGGCGGATGCCCTTGTTGCGCTCTTTGCCGAAGATCAGCGGCTTGCCGTGTTCAATCTCGATCGTGGTGTCGCTCTTCTGGTTCCGATCGGTGGCATAGTCGAACGCGCCGTCGTTGAAGACGTTGCAATTCTGGTAGACCTCGACGAACGACACGCCGCGATGCTCCGCCGCGCGCTTCAGCACCATGCCGAGGTGCTTGATATGGACGTCGATCGAACGGGCAACGAACGTCGCTTCGCAGCCGATGGCGATCGACAGCGGGTGCAGCGGATTCTCCACGGAACCGTACGGCGTGCTCTTCGTCACCTTGCCCAACGGCGACGTCGGGGAGTATTGCCCCTTGGTCAGGCCGTAGATGCGGTTGTTGAACAGCACGATGTTAATATCAAGGTTGCGACGGATGGCGTGCATCAAGTGATTGCCGCCAATCGACAGCGCATCGCCGTCGCCGGTGATCACCCACACGGACAACTCCGGCCGCGTGAGCTTGAGCCCCGTGGCGACTGCCGGCGCGCGGCCGTGGATGGAATGGATGCCGTACGTGTTCATGTAATACGGAAAACGGCTGGAGCAGCCGATGCCCGAGATGAACACGGTGTTCTCGCGCGGCACGCCGAGGGTCGGCAGCACCTTTTTCATTTGCGCGAGGATGCTGTAATCGCCGCAGCCGGGGCACCAACGAACTTCTTGATCGCTGGCGAAGTCGGCGGCCTGCAGAACCGGCAGCGAGCCGGACGGTTGTTGCGTGTCTGTGCTCATGGATGTGCGCTGAAAAAAGTAGGTACCTTCGCCGGAGGCGTCTCCCGCGGAGGCGTTGCCTATTTCACGAGTTCCTGAATCTTGCTGACAATTTCCGCGACGGTGAAGGGCTTGCCCTGCACCTTGTTCAAGCCAATGGCGTCCACCAGGAATTTGTGGCGGACCAACATAATCAACTGTCCCTTGTTCAACTCGGGGATCAGCACTTTCTTGTAACGCTTGACGATCTCGCCCAGGTTCCTGGGGAACGGGTTCAAGTAACGCAGGTGAGCGTGGGCCACCGACGTGCCAAGTTGCCGTGCCCGCGTGACGGCCGTGGCGCAGGCGCCGTACGTGCCGCCCCAACTCAAGACCAGTACGTCGCCGGTCTCGGGACCGTCGACTTCCTGCAGCGGTACGTCGTTCGCCACGCCGGCCACTTTCGCGGCACGCGTGTCGACCATGTGCTGGTGGTTGATCGGGTCGTAGCTGACGTTGCCGGTGATGTCCTGTTTTTCCAGGCCGCCGATGCGATGCATCAATCCCGGCGTGCCGGGCAGCGCCCAAGGCCGTGACAGCCGCTCGTTACGCTCATACGGATGGAACTCGTCGCCGTTTTCTGAGCCGGTCGGATGCTGAATTTCCATGGTCGGCAAACCGTCGACGGGGGGAATTCTCCAGGGCTCGGCGCCGTTGGCGATGTAGCCGTCGCTCAACAACATGACCGGAGTCATGAACCGCGCGGCAATCCGCCAGGCTTCGAGTGCGACCTCGAAACAATCGGCCGGGCTGCGGCAAGCGATGATGGGCATCGGGCATTCGCCATTGCGGCCGAACATGGCCTGCAACAGGTCCGCCTGTTCGGTCTTGGTCGGCAAGCCGGTGCTGGGTCCGCCGCGCTGCACGTTGATGATGATCATCGGCAATTCGGTCATCACGGCCAGGCCCATGCCTTCGCCCTTGAGGGCGATGCCCGGGCCGCTGGACGTGGTGATGGCCATGGCGCCGCCGAAGGCCGCGCCGATCGCGGAAGTCACCGCGGCGATTTCGTCCTCTGCCTGAAAGGTCCGCACGCCGAAGTTCTTGTGCCGCGACAGATCGTGAAGAATATCGCTGGCGGGCGTGATCGGGTAGCTGCCGAGGAACAACTCCTTGCCACTCAACTTGGCCGCGGCCACGAGGCCGATCGCCAGGGCCTGGTTGCCGGTGATGTTGCGGTATTGCCCTGGCTTCAACTTGGCCGGAGCGACGCGGTACTGGCTGTGCAGAGCGTCGGTCGTTTCGCCGTAGTTGAAGCCGGCCGTCAGCGCGCGGCGATTGGCTTCGGCGATTTCCGGGCGCTTGCCGAATTTCTCTTCGATATAGCGGAGCGTGGGCTCCATCGAGCGGTCGTAGAGCCAGAACACCAGCCCCATGGCGTAGAAGTTCCGGCAGCGATCGGATTCCTTCACGCCCAGGTTCAGCGATTCGACCGACAACCGGGTCAATTTCGTCATGTCGACGGAGAACAGCTGATAGCCTTCCAGGCTGCCGTCTTCGAGCGGGTTCATCGCGTAGCCGGCTTGTTTCAAGCCTTTGTCGTCGAAGGCCTCGCTGTTGACGATCAAGATCCCGCCAGGGACCAGATCCTGGAGATTGGTGACGAGCGCAGCCGGGTTCATCGCCACGAGGGCGTCGACCTGATCGCCGGGCGTGAAGATTTCTTCACTGGCGAAATGGATCTGAAATCCGCTGACGCCGGCCTTCGTCCCGCGGGGCGCGCGGATTTCGGCTGGGAAGTCCGGAAACGTCGCGACGTCGTTGCCGGCCAGCGCCGAGGTATTCGTGAATTGGGTGCCGGCCAACTGCATTCCGTCGCCGGAATCGCCGCAAAAGCGCACAGTGGCCGACGGGATCTCACTGATTTCTTTGGCAACCGCCGAGGTCGCGGACATATCTCGTTCTGTTCCTTCGCAATAGTTGCGATGCAAGCGGGTGGGAGTCGGGAGGCGAGGCTGGCCTGTTCTAAGGGCCTTCGCGTTCCGACAACAAAGGTTGGGGCTTGGGAGGCAGGTTATAGATTAATCGAGGGAAAAACTGCACCAGGTAATGCACGATTCCGGACACCGTCAGCACGCCAATCGCGGCGCCCGACGCGTTCGTCACCGGCAAGCGGCGGTAACCGCCTTTGTTCATCAGGCGGATCGCCGCGGCGATCGTCGTTTCGCGCGGGATCGTAACGCAATGACCGCTGATAACGGATTCTACGCTTTGATCCCAGTCCGTGCCTTGAGACATGAGACGGAGCACATCCCGTTCCGTGAGAATGCCGACGATCTTGGCTTCGCGGCAAACGAGCACGCCGCCGGCTCGTTGCTGGCGCATCAGGCGAACCGCCTCGCGCATCGACGCGCCGGGGCTGACCACCAAGGGTTCTTCCCAAGGCGCCTGTTCGATCGTCTCGACCTTCAGCTGGCCGGCGATGTCCATCGTCCAATCGGTCCGCCTTCAAGCGGCGAACGCAGCCTCAGACTCGGAAAAAAGGTTCAACGACACCGTGCCTCGCAGTGTGACGCGCGGACGCTATCCTCGGCTTACCGGCCGTCCTTGAACATGTTGAACTTTACCACGGACATATGGGCGAATAAACGGCAAATCTTCCGAAAACCACTCCATTTTAATGCGGAATCAATGTTCCGCATTGCGCGACTACGCAGTCCGACTCCCGAATCAGGGGGCGGGATTCTGGCAATTCCCGTCGAGCGTCACCAGGACAGGCCGCTACTTGGAGCCGCCGAACGGCCACTGTTTGCCCAGCTCTTTGCGCTGGATTTCGGTCATCTGGACGATTCCCCGCTTGGCGAGCTTGAGCAACGCCGCCAACTCCTCTTCGGAAAACGTCGCCTCTTCGCCGGTGCCTTGCACCTCGACGAATTGCCCGCCGCCGCTCATCACGACGTTCATGTCTACCGCCGCCGCCACGTCTTCGCGATAGTCCAGGTCGCAGGCAGGCTTTCCATCGACGATGCCCACGCTAATCGCGGCCACGCTGTCGCGCAAGGGGTAACGGGCCGGGTCCGGTAACGACCGTTGAAAGGTGCCAATGGCGTCAACCAGGGCGATCAGTGCTCCGGAAATGCTCAACGTGCGGGTTCCGCCATCAGCCTCCAGCACGTCGCAGTCGACCGTGATCTGCCGTTCCCCCAGGGCCTCCAGGTCCACCACCGAACGGAGCGCTCGGCCGATCAGGCGCTGAATCTCGGTCGTGCGGCCATCCACTTTGGCGCGGTCGCGCGACTTCCGTGGACTCGTACTGCCAGGCAACATGCTGTACTCGGCAGTCACCCAACCACGCCCTTGCCCGGCCATCCACGGCGGCACCTTCGCGTCGATGCTGGCCGTGCAGAGCACCGTTGTGCGACCAGCCTGAATTAAGACGCTGCCTGGCGCGGATCGCGTATAGCGGCGCTTGATGCGGATGGGACGAAGCTCGTGCGCGGCGCGGGAATCATGTCGCATCGAGCTGATTCTAGACGAGCCCGTCTTTCGGCGAAAGCGTCAGGCATCGGACACTTCAAGAGCTCGCGAGACGACGAGCCGCGAGGCTATTTCGATGTCAGTGCAAGATCAATCGTGTTGTCCCCTTCCTTCACCGTGAAAGTGAAAGGTGTCGTATCCAGATTTCCGTACAGTTGCGGCGTAAGCAATTTTGGAATTGGCGGAGTGGTCCCGGCAGGCAAGTTTTTGGGCATTGGCTCGGTCGCGACCACGGTTACCTTGTATTCGCCAGGATCGAGCCCCGAATCGCTTCCTGTCCCCAGTGCATAGGCGCCGCCATCGCGCAATGGCCCGTAGGCCGTTCCTGAACTCCCCCGCGAATGAAACTGAACCTCGCCTTCCGTGAGAGGCACGCCATCGAGCGATACCATTCCGTGGACCGTAGCGTCATGCGGTGAACCGCAGCCCGCAATGCACGGTAGGAATGCAAGCGCCGCACAGCTAACAAGCGACGGCAACAAACTGCGCAATCTCGTCATGAAAGTGCTCCGGACCGATGCCTACTCCAACGTAGCCACTTCCCGGCCGGCCTTGGTGCAGAGACTGCGGTAAGTACGGTGATTGATCGATTGCACAATGAACTGCACGGACCCGTCGGCCAAGCAGAAACTAGCGCCGCCTGGATGCCGGCTACGGAATGACATGGCGTTCCACCACAGGTCGGGACGGGGCGGATCCGGCATATAGTTGAGCGGGGCATGGCAACTGCAGTAGTCGCCGTTTGAGTAGAACGCCGTCGAATGATTGTTGTATTCCGGCACGTCTTCGCCAATCATGAACGTGTTGCTAAGCCCGTCCTTGATGCGATGAATCTTGATGGGCTCTTGATAATTGTTTCGATAAAAAATGCCATTGCAGCCAATGTTGTTGTGGCAATCGGGCTCGGTTCCTTGGTGGACGCTGGAACCTCCTCCCATCCGCGTGTCGCCGATGACGCCTTTGTAACTGGTCAGTGCAACTCGCTTGTTCTCCCATTGATATTCGTCAGTCGAGATCAGCAATGCGGATGCATCGGTCGGGCAATTCAAGAACGGCAATTGCTTGTCCATCACACTTGGCAATGGCGTACGGCCAGAACCAACCGCCATTCCTTGTCCACTGAGCATACTTCCGTTGAATCGCGGTTTGAACTCGTCGAACAACGCCTTCTGCTCGATGAATGGCAAGATGCCCACGATCCAGCCCTTGCCATTCAATTGAGTGGCCGGGCGCTTGCCTTCGCTCCAGGGGCTGATACTGATCGGAAACATCTTGAAGGCTTCGTTGTAAAGCTGCACGCTCAAGCCGAGTTGCTTGAGATTATTCGTGCACTGCGAGCGCCTCGCGGCCTCGCGAGCCACCTGCAGGGCCGGCAGAAGCAAGGCGATCAGAATGCCGATGATGGCGATCACCACCAGCAACTCAACGAGCGTGAAGCCGGATCGACGCGCGGAATTCATGACAGGCACTCCAGCCGGTCGTTTCGTTCAACCGCGGACCAGGGCATTCGCCGGTGCGCTGCCCGCCGCAGCCGCCTCGTTACGGCGTGCAGCATACCGAGTGGCGCGGACACAAGCAACTTCGGCCGCGGCCGGGTAGTGGTACAGTTTGCCAGCGCGCCAAATGGAAAATCTTTCAGGGACGAACGTAGCCGTTTTTGGGTTGTGCTACTTTTTGCGTCGTTTGCTGGCGAGCACGCCAGTTCCAGCTAATGCCGCAACGACCACGAGGATAACGATGACTGTAGTCACGGCGGACTCACTTTTGATTGATGCAGATTGGTTGTGTGGGGGACGCCTCCCCGATTCTAGCAGGGGGCGAATGAAAATGCCTCGCCTAGCAGTCGGTGTTGCCGCATTGCTAGCATGCCCAACCGAGCATGGCGCACCAAAGAATGACGGCGACATACCGCCAGCTAGTGAATGGCGCGCTAAAGCCCGCGATATTCACGGCCACGTAAGCCGTGAAGGCCAACAGAAAAAGCAGTGAGAACCGTGGTTTCATCCCACCGATTCTACCCGCCTGCGCATGAAAAAGCCCCGCCGAGCGGGTGCCTGGCGGGGCATGGAATCTTAGAGGATGACGTTAGGATCGTCGGAAACGATCGTGAGCATGTACAACATACTTCGGCGGAATTGCGTAGTAGAGGGTCACGGGAGGGGTGTTTAACGTCGCAACCCACGTGTCGATTGCCGCCACGTAAAAACCAGACTTTTCTGGATTGTGCTCGATCTCCCAAATAGCGCCGTCAATCATTTCCCGGGCACGTGCAACTTGGGACGCCAGTTTCTCAAGTTGCTCATCACGAATGAGGGTTTTCTGTTTTTTCTCTGGCTTTTCCCTGACGGCCGGTTGAAACTGTACCACTTCCCGCGGCCGGACGGCTAAATCGAACGCGCCCCGAGCAAATACGCCAGCACGCCCTTCTGCACATGCATCCGGTTGCCGGCCTGTTGGACGACGACGCTTTGGGGGGAATCCATCACGCCATCGGTGACTTCCTCGCCGCGATGCGCCGGCAGGCAGTGCATGAAGAAGCAGTCTTGCGGCGCTGCGGCCATGAGTCGCTCGTTGACCTGATACGGCGCAAAATCCTGGCAGCGTTTTGCCGATTCCTTTTCCTGGCCCATGCTGGTCCAAACGTCGGTGTAGACGGCCACGGCTTCTTTCACGGCGCCGATCGGATCGTCCGTCACGGACATCTGCAATTGCGGCGTCTCGCGCTTCAGAAGTTCGAGAAATTCCGGTTCGAAGCGATAGTCCTTGGGCGCGGCGATCGACAGCTTCAAGCCGACCTTCCCGCAACCGAGCGCCAGGCTGCGCGCGACATTGTTGCAATCGCCGACGTAGGCCAAGGTCTGGCCGGCGAAGCGCCCGATCAGTTCGCGGATCGTGTAGAGATCCGCCAACGCCTGGCAGGGATGTTCGTAGTCGGTGAGGCCGTTAATCACCGAGCACGTGCAATGCTCGGCCAAGTCGGTGACCTTCTTATGGGCGTGAGCGCGGCAGACGATCACGTCGACGTACTGGCTCAGCACGCGGCCGAAATCGGCAGCGGATTCGCGATTGCCCCAGCCGACGTCAGCGCCTAGAAACATGGCGCTGCCGCCGAGGTTGACCATGCCGGCTTCGAAGCTGACCCGGGTGCGCAATGACGGCTTCTCGAACAACAGCGCCATCACGCGCCCTGGCAACATCGGTTCGCGCAGTCCCGCTTCGTACTTGGCTTTCAAATCCGCCGTGATGGCGAAGATCCGCTCGATCTCGGCCGGCGTCACGTCGCTCATCGTCAATAAATGCTTCATACCTCGTTCCTCGTCGCACCGGCCCAAAAAAGCTGATGAGCCACGCCGCCCGTCGGGGCTGTGCGTGGCTCGCTCGTGAATGGGAAACCAAATCGAATTGAAATCGCGGCATTACGCCGCCATGCGTTGCAATATGTCCGCGATAATGTCGCAACCCTGGTGGGCTTGCTCGACCGAGAGGTTCAAGGCCGGCAACAAGCGTAGCACATGGCCGTGCGTGCAATTGATGAGCAATTGCCGTTCCAGGCAGGCCTGCACCGCCGGCGCTCCCTCGACCTTCAAATCGACGCCGATCATGCAGCCCGCCACGCGAATCTCGCTGATCAGCGGGCATTTTTCCGCCAGTTCGGTGAACCGCTGATGGAAGACCTCGCCCAATCGCAGGCCGTTTTCCAGGAGGTTTTCCTGTTCGATCATTTCCAGCGTGGCGATGCCGGCCCGCGCGGCCAACGGATTGCCGCCGAACGTCGCGGCGTGCATGCCCGGCCGCAAGCTGGGGGCGATCTCCGGCGTCGTTAAAAGCGCGCCGCCGGCGACCCCGCCGCAGACTGCTTTGGCCAAGGTCATCACGTCGGGCGTGACGCCAAATTTCTGATAGGCGAACCAGTTGCCGGTCCGCCCGCAGCCGGTTTGCACTTCGTCGAACATCAACAACAAGTTATTCTCGTCGCACAATCGCCGCAATCCGGCGAGGAAACCCGCGGGCGGCATGTTCACGCCCCCTTCGCCCTGGATCGGCTCGATCAGGATGGCAGCCGTCTCGTCGTCAACCAACTTCGTCGTCGCTTCCAGATCTCCGAACGGAGCGTAGACGAAGCCGGCCATCAACGGGCCGAGGCCCTCGTGATACTTCGGCTGCGCCGTGGCGCTCGTGGCGCCGAGCGTGCGGCCATGGAAACCGCCGGTGAAGGTGATGATCTTGTAGCGTTGCTTCGGCGTATGCAGCCGCGCCAACTTGATCGCCGCTTCGTTGGCCTCGGTGCCGGAATTGCAGAAGAACGCCTGCCCGCCGAAGCTCCGCTCGCTGAGCGCCTTGGCCCACTCGCCTTGCGCTTCGGTGTACCAGGTGTTTGGCACGTGAATCAGCGTCGCGACCTGTTCCTGCACCGCGCGGACGACCGGCTCGGGACAGTGCCCCAGCAGGTTGCAGCCCCAGCCGGGAAAGAAATCCAAGTACCGCCGCCCCTCGGCGTCCCAGACGTAGGAGCCTTCGCCCCGCGCCAAACAGATGGGATACCGACCGTAGTTCGGCACCACGTAACGCTTGAACGTGGCAATCACGTCGGCCGAACTCGGCGAGGAAATGGCGGTCGTCATGAGTGAGCCTCTTGGGCAAAGTTGGTCGTGCTATTTCGTCGCGGCGAAGAAGCTAATGAGACGCAAAGTGTTCAAGACTGGTTCGCACCCGCGGCATAGTCGCCTTTCGCTCCGCGAAAGGGCGCCCTTTCGCGGAGCGAAAGGCGACTATGCATTTTATCGCTGCGCGGCAATCTCCGTCCCCACTCCACTGCTGGTATACACCTCGAGCAGCAACGAATGCCGCACGCGGCCGTCGATGATGTGGATCTTCCGGACCCCTTTGTCCAGAGTCTCCAGGCAGGCTTCCACCTTGGGGATCATCCCTGATTGCACGATGCCTGCGGCGATCAGCTCCCGCGCTTCCGCCGCGGTGAGCGAATGAATCAACGACGCCGGGTCGTTTTTATCGCGGAGCACGCCCTGGACGTCGCTCAGGTAGACCAACTTTTCCGCCCCGAGCGCCACGGCCACTGCGGTCGCGGCGGTGTCGGCGTTGACGTTCAGTTTCTGGCCAGATTCGTCGATGCACATCGACGGAATCACCGGCACCTGCTCGGCGTAGGAGAGATTGTCAATCGTGGCGCGATCGACCCGTGTCACGCGCCCGACATGGCCCAGATCGATCGGCGTGCCATCTTCGCCCGGCAACGTGATCCGTTCCCCGAACAGCACGTTCGTACTGCGGAAATTCAGCGGCATGGCGCGGCCGCCGAGGTATTCGATATGCGCGGCGAGGCCCTCGTTGGTCTCATAGGCCAGCACTTCTTCGACGATCTTCAACGTGGCGTCGTCGGTGTACCGCCGGCCCTGGATAAAGCGCGCTTCCAGCCCTGCCTCGGCCATCGCTCGGCTGATCGCGGCCCCGCCCCCGTGGACGAGCACCGGCCGCATGCCGACCGACTCCATAAACACGACGTCCAGCAGCAAGTGCCGGAGCGCCGTGGGGTTCTCCATCACGCTGCCGCCGAGCTTGATGACCGTCACCTTGCCGCGAAACCGCCGGATCCATTCCAGCGCCTCGATCAGCACGTCGGCCTTTTCAATGGCGGATAGCAACGGGCGAACTCCAGTTTCATCGACCGGCCGCCGCCAAGGTCGATTCGAGGAAAAACCGCCATTTTAGAACGGGTTGGGGGAGTGTCAACGTGGGTTTGGGTGCGATCGACGCGGCCTGATTCACGAGGCTCTCGAGTCGTCAGGCCGTTTGAGAACTCGGAACTGACGCTGTTCGTGAACCTGATAGCTCCAACGGGCCAAGCCTCCGCCGAACAGGCCAAGCAGCGCCGACAGGTTCAGAAACGCGATTTGTTGGGCACGTTCGTTCGCAATGATCTCATTAATGTTCACATCAGACGACATAGTGGCGGGCTTCACGTGATAAATGGCCTGAGCGACATAAACGTGCGGAAGTCGGATGCCGCCGTTCGTCCACCACTCGTCGGCAAATGAGCCGAGCCCATAAATGATGACGGCAAACAGAAAGCCCCGCGCCGCGACGACCTGGCGCGACACCGGTTGAGCCGCGACGGTCGCGAATATGAGCAGCGTTCCCATCCAAAAAACGATTGCTACGAAATCCCATGCTGACTCAGGAGTGACGATCGCAGCGCAACAAACACCCAGCCAGAGAGTGATTACCAAGACCGTGAGAATAGAGAATCGAGGTCCCATTTGCCCAGATTCTAACCGCCGACGCATTCGATGGGCACGCAAATCTGAGTTTGGCGACGCGAAGTTGATTGAGGAGCCCGGAAAGACCGCGAGTTCACTTGGAGCGTTAACGGACCTCCTTTACGGTGGCAAACCGCCAGTAGCAAGGCTAAACTAACTGCGGTTGCCGGTCCTCCAGGGCAGGTTGTCACTTAATCGCCAAGACACGGATTGAACCCATGAATCGCATTCTCGGCGTCGCCACCTTGGCCGCCATGCTTTTGGTCACTTCCGGCGCCTCCGACAACGCCGCGGACGTGCCGGTCTCGACATACGCCTCCGCCGACGACCTGGCCGCGTTGATCACCGAGTACGGCGATCGCGTCGCCGAGGCCGTGGTCAGCGCCGAAGAGTTCGAGGCCAAGGGTTCTCGGATGGTGCGGGACGCCCGGACGCTCGTCGTGCTGGGGACGGCCTTGGCGCTGAGCGATCAGGATCACGCGCTGAAGGCGGCAGCGCCGTCGATTGCCTCCGTGTCGGCCAAAGTGGCGGAGTCCGGGGATGACCTGGTGAAGGCGCAAGCGGCCTTGGAGGAATTGAAGGCGACCGTCGCCGGCGAAGCCACGGAACCGGCCCCGGCCTCGTGGAGCAACGTCAAGGCGCTCGGCCAACTGATGAAGCAAGTCAACTTCGTCCACACGCGTCTGAAGCGCAACATCAAGAAGCTGGACAAGTACCAGGCGCAATGCGCGTCGGACGCCACGCTGTTGGCCGTAATTGGGCAGGCCTGCAATTTCGACACGCACGAAGTGAAAGATGAAACGAAGCTACCGCACTGGCACGACTACTCGAACGAAATGCGCGACTGCTCAGCCGACTTAGCGGCCAAGATCAAGGCCGGCGACGCCGGCGGCATCGAAGCCGCAATGAAACGCGTCGCCGACAACTGCGAAGCTTGCCACAAAGCGTTCCCGCATTAAGCAAAAGCAAGGGTTAAGGGAACCGCGGAGCGCAGTAAATAGCCCGGATGCCGAGATCTACTTGGCATCCGGGCGTTCGCGTTACAACAGGTTCACGACCTTATCGGCCAGACCTTTTTCGCCCAGCATGATGTTCAGCTTGCCGCTCGCGGCAACCTTCTCCAGGACTTCCAGTTCCTTGAGACGCATCAACGTCGGGCTTTCCGCCAGCAGCCGGGCGGTGTTCGCCTGGCTGCGCATCGCGGCCGTTTCCTCGCGCCGCGCGATCAGGTTGGCCTCCGCGGCCTTCTTGGCCTCGGTGACCTTGTTCATCAGGTCCTTCATCTCGCCCGGCAGGATCACGTCACGGATGCCCACCGAGATCAACTCCAGACCAAACGCCTTCGCGCGCGGACGCACCAGCTCCACCAGTTCCTCGGCCACGCCGTCCTTGCCGGCCAGGAACGCGTCAAGCTCGCGCGCACCGATCACGGCCCGCAGGGCCAGCTGCGCCTCGCGGTACAGCGCCTGCGGCGCGTTCTCGGCCACGGTCACGCTCAAGCGCGGATCCACGACGCGGTAGTTCACCAGCGCGTTCACGCGCAGCGTGACCTTATCCGCGGTCATGATATCCTGGCCCGAGATGTCAAGCGCCGCCTCGCGCAGGTCCACCGGGAAAAGCTTGACTTGCGCCATGTTCTTCCAGAACGCATACCGGCCCGGCGACAACGTCTCCACGAACTGACCGTCGATGAGCAACACGCCTTGGCAGTGCGCCTCGACGGTGATCATCTCCAGCACGCGGTCCGCGGACTGCGAGCGCGAGATCACCGCCAGGTCGCGGTGCTCAAAGCGCACGTGGCGCGCGTCGACGATTTCGGTCTTCACCTCGCGCTGTTCGGACCAGTAAGCGTACAAGCCCGGCGGCAGCACGTGGCTGAACCGACCATCGATCCAGACCAGCGCACGCTCGTAGTCCTTCAAATCGAGCACCACGGCACGATCCCGCAGCGCGCCGGACTTCACGATCACGTCCAGCTTGTTGTGCATCAGCCACGGCTCGCGCTGTGAGACCACTTCGATGCCGACTTTGCCGAACGGATCGAAGGTCCAGTGCACGCCCGGCGCAGCCAGACCCTGGAACTCGTCCTCGCGGAACCGCAGGCCAATCTCGTAGTTACGAATTTTAATGCGCTGGATCGCCAACATAACCGCCTCCTTCCTTATCATGTCGCTTGAGTCTATTCGGACTCGTCGAGCGCCTCGTCGGTTCACAAAAAAGGGTCTTCGCCAGAATCTGTGGGTGAATTGACGACGAGTTGGCGGGGCGACGGTTGGATTTTATGAGGCATGGCAGGGTGTTCAAGGGTTGGGGAAGC